>NZ_CBDTNW010000040.1:0-10313 GCF_965361815.1 Rubneribacter sp. | reverse complement strand
GGCGGTGGAGGCCGCGGCCGCCAACGGGATGCTGAGCGAGCGCGCCCTGGAGGAGCTGTCGGCGTGCGCGCGGCCGCGGAGGCTGTGACCTTCAAGGGGGAGGGTGGATCATATGGGCTTTTCCTAGGGAAGCCCTTCATGCGGTTGCGCGAGGGTCGCCTGCTCGCCACAATGCCCCCATGGACTACGAACGCAGCAGTCGCAGGAAGACCCCCGATTCTTATGAACGGGCTTGCGGACCTCGCCCTTCCTCCCGACGGATCTCGGGTGATCGCGAGCTGTCTTCCCGCGCTGTCGAACGGGAGGGAAGGGCTGTTTCGCCTCGCTCCCGAAGCGCTTCTTCCGCCGCTGATCCGACTGCGCGCCGACGGGAGGGTTCCACCCCGCGTCGCCGCGTGCCGCGGGGCGAGTACGACCGCGCGCGCTCGCAGAAGAGCCGCCGTCTCAAAGTGGCGCTTGCCGTGGTCGGCGTGCTGCTGGTGGGCGGCTTGGGCACTGCGTTCGCCTATTACGGCATCCTCTCGGGCAATCTGCACGCGGGCGTCGACGCCGATTTGCGTGCCGCGCTTGTGGAGACCGATCTGGCCAACGAGCCGTTCTACCTGCTGCTCATGGGCACCGACGGGTCGAGCGATCGCGAGTCGTCGGAGGAGTTCGCCGGCGACCAATTCCGCAGCGACAGCATCATGCTGACGCGTATCGACCCGGTGGGCAAAAAGGTGACGCTGGTGTCCGTCCATCGCGACACGCTGGTGGACATGGGCGAGTACGGCCAGAACAAGCTCAACGCCGCCCATGCGCTGGGCGGGGCCGCGCTTGCGGTGCAGACGGTGTCGGAGCTGGCGGGCGTTCCCATCTCGCATTACGCGGAGATCAACTTCGACGGGTTCAAGGACGTGGTGGACGCCCTGGGCGGCGTTGAGGTGGACGTGCCCATGGAGATAGACGATCAGGATGCGGGCGGGCATCTGGACGCGGGTCCCCAAACGCTCAACGGCGACCAGGCGCTCATCTTGTGTCGCGCGCGCCACGCCTACGACGAGTTCGGCGATGGCGACTCCTACCGCGCCGCGAACCAGCGTCTGGTGCTGGCGGCCATTGCGAAGAAGCTGCTCGCGGCCGACGTGGCCACGATGGCCTCCACCGTGCAGGCGCTTTCGCAGTACGTGACCACCGATTTGGAGATCACCGACATCATCGGCATCGCGCAGGCCATGCAGGGGCTGGACCCCGCCACGGACATCTACTCGGGCATGGAGCCCACCACCTCCGAGTATATTGGCGGCATCTGGTACGAGATAAACGACGCCGAGGCGTGGAAGACCATGATGGAGCGCGTTGACCAGGGCCTTCCGCCCACCGATCAGGATGTGGTGGACGAGGCGTCGGGAACCATCCTGGCCAGCACCGGCAGCGGCCAGCTCACCAACGACAATGGCGATCTGAGCGGGGGCGGGGCGTCGCAGATGCGGCAGGGGACGGTGGCCGTGCGCAACGGCAACGGCGTGTCGGGGGCGGGGTCGCAGGCTGCCGAACGCGTTGAGTCGCTGGGCTACACGGTTGAGTCGGGCAACGCGGACAGCTTCGATTACGAGCGCACGATGATCGTGTACGACGACGCCTCCGACGCCGAGCGCGCCCAGGAGATAGCGGAGGCCCTGGGCGTGGGCCAGCCGCAGCAAAACGATGGGTCGTACCTGTTCGATTCTGACTTCCTGGTGGTGCTGGGGGCCGATTGGGAATAGCGGCCACGTTGCGGCGCCATGGGTCGGCCGTGCCGTCCGCGTCGCCGTGTCGCTTGTGCCGTCTGCGGCGGTCGCGCCGCGCCGCTCGCGTTGTCCGCGCCGCCCGCGCTGTCTGCGCCTGCTGCGTCCCCGCCTCCGCCGCATCCGCCCCGCTACGACACGGGGGACCAGTCGCCCAGCAGCAACCCCTTCGCCACGCCCAGCACCAGGATATGGGCCGGGTAGTATGCGTAGAACAGCCATTTGAGCGGTCGCCCGCGCCGCCCGTTGTACGCTAGCAGCAGCGGGATGCAGGCCGTGCAGCCCGCCAGCGGGTAGAGCGCCTGCCCCAGCGTTTCCAAGCCGGGGTTGGATGCAAGCTCGGAGAGCGTCGGCAGCCCCATGCCCGCGATGGGCAGCAGCAGCGGGTAGACCACGCGCTCGCGCCTGTCGGGGACCAAGCGCATCATGAGGATCATGACGGGGCCCAGCACGCCCCAGTCGCACAGCGCGCTGACCGCCGTCAGCGCCGCGACCGCCGCCCAGAACAGTGCGCGGCGCTCAACCGTGTCGTTCAGGCGCAGCAAGGCCAGTCCGATGAGCAGGGTGAACAGCACGTTGAGGTCGTCGGCCAGAAACAGAGCGTAGGGCACTTGCGACACCAGGGCGAACACGAGCAAACGCGCTGCGTAGCGCCTGAGGTTCGAGGTGTGGCGATACCCTTCCACCAGCAAAAACGCCATGATGGGAAACGTCAGCCCGCCGAACCCGAACAGCACGGCGAACGCCTCGGCCGGCAGATAACCGGAGAAGATATGGCAGGCGTGGTTGGCGGTCATGCCCGCTATGGCCGCCAGTTTGAGCGCGAAGGACGACGCGCCTGCGCGGCTGGGATGCTCGGATGTGGACGAGAGGGCGCTCATGGCGTTCCAGTATACTGTGAAACGACGGCGGTTCAACGGCGAAAGGCGAAGACGCGTGGCGGAGTGGGACCCGAAACGGGAGACGGACGAAGGGCGCGGGAAGGGGCCGGCCGGCGCGGCGCGTTGGGAGGCGGAGGGCGCGGCGCGCCAGGAAGCCGCAGGTGCGGCTTGCGGGAAGCCGGCCGACGCGATGCGCCGGGAGGCGCGCCGGCCTCTGCGCAACGCCCTCGCGTTCGCGGCGGCGTTGGGGCTGTCGGTGGCGTGCTTCCAGGCGATTCCCGCCGATGAGCCTGCGGGCCTGATGGCGCAGAGCGGCGCTCTGGCAGCCGTGGCCGCAGCTGCCATGACCCTGTCGCGTCCGGTGGACGCCGGAGCGTGCCTCGGCGATCCGCTGCCCGAAGGGGTCCCACCCGCGCCTTCGCGCGAGTCCTGGGCCGCGTGCGGCCGATTGCGCCCGTTTGCGGCGTGGACGGCGTACGTGCTGGCGGTGGGGCTTGCCTCGGGCATCGCGTTTTGGCTTGTCGGTTTTGCAGGGGTCTCGGCGCCCGCGCCGATGGAGGCGGGCGGCTCGCTGGCGCTGCGAGCGGCGTACGTGCTGGCGCTCTGCGTGCTGACCGGCGTGTACGAGGAAGGGGTGTTCCGCGTTCTGGCGCTGCGGGCGTTTCTTCCGCATGTGGGCCCTGTTCGCGCGGCGGTGGCGAGCGCGGCGCTGTTCGGGTTGCTGCACGGCGCGTCGGCCGGCTTCGCCGCTGCGGGCGCAGATGGCGCGACGGTGGCGGTTGCCGGGGCGCAGATGGTTCTCAAGTCTGTTGAAGCTGGTCTGTTCGGCCTGTTCATGGCGGCGCTGTTTCTTGAGACGGGAAGCTTTTGGGCGGTTGCGCTCACCCACGCGGCATTCGACGTGCTGCGCCTGGGACCCGGCTTGATGGATGGAGCCCTTCTGGGCATGCACGCGACGGGCAGCGCGGCTGACCTCGCCGTGCTGGCGGTGGCTGCGGCGTTGCTGGCGCCCCCTGCGGCGGCTGCGTTGCGCGCGCTTTCCCGCTGGCGCTAGGTGCGCTTGCCGGCTGCGTCCCGGCCAATCGCCCTCCGGTGCCGTATCATGGACGGAAAACGTCGAGGCGGCGAAAGCGAGGATGCATGAAAACGTTGGGGCGCGAGATTCTAGCCGTGGGCGCGGTGATAGCGGATTTGGTGTGCCGGGTGCCTCGGCTTCCGGCATCGGGCGAGGGGGTGGTCGCCAACGAGGTGCGGGCCGCGGTGGGCGGCTGCGCGTTCAACGCGGCCAACGTGCTGCGGCAGCTGGGCGCACCGTACAAGCTGTTCGCCCCGCTGGGGCAGGGCGTGTTCGCCGGATTCGTCGAGCGGGATCTGGCGGCGCGCGGCATGACGGCGCTGCGGGTGCCCGACGGGCGCGGCAACGACGGAGCCGTCTACGACAACAGCGGCTGCGTCTGCTTCGTCGAGCCGGGGGGCGAGCGCACCATGCTCACGCTGCCGGGCATCGACCGGCATTTCGACGCGTCGTGGTTCGAAGCGGTTGACGCGGAACGGTTCTCGTGCGGTTTTGCCAGCGGCTACGAAGTGGAAGGCCCGGGCGGGGACGCCATCGTGGGGTTCTTCGAGGCGCATCCTGAAATCCTGCTGTACTATGCGCCGGGCCCCCGCGTGGCGCATGTCGACCCGCAGCGCACGGCGCGCATCAACGCCCTGCGTCCGGTGTGGCACCTGAACGACCTGGAGGCGCTCACGTACACGGGGCGCTCGTCGCTTGAGGAGGCCGGTTTCGCGCTGGCTGCGGAATGCGGAAACGCGGTGGTGGTGACCGAGGGCTCGCGCGGAGCGCACCTGTTCGAGCCGGCCGGCGAAGAGGGCGGCGCGCACGAGGCCGAAGCGAGCGCAGCACGCGACGTGCACAGGGCCGAAGCGCGCGGCACGGACGCGCGGCACCTGTTCGTGCCGACCGAGCCGGTGGACGTGGCGGACACCATAGGCGCGGGCGACGCGCACCTCGGCGCGCTTGTGGCGGCGCGCAACGCGGGACGCAGCTGGGAGGAGGCGCTCGCGTTGGCGAACCGCGTGGCCGGCGCCGTGTGCCAGGTGTCGGGCGGCACGCTGGACAACGAGTCGTTCAGGCGGCTGGGAGCGCTGCCTCATGCCGCGGGGGAGGGCGCGCGGTGAGACGGGTTTCGGCTCCAAACGCCTTGAAGGGGACGTTTTGGCTGTTGCGAAGCGCCAGCGGGGCTTTGCCCGGCGGGCCGGCCCGGCCTCTGCCGGTCCCGGTTTAACGGAGGCGCTTTCGCAAGTTGGTCACAAAACGCGCCCTGTGGCACTCCGGACGGCCGATCCGGCGCGCCGGCGGGCCGTGCGATTTCCGTGACCTGGGGATTCTCCGGGCGCGAGGGGCGCGCAGGGCGGAAAGGCGGCCCCGCGCGTGCCACAGGGCGCGGTTTATGACCAACCTGCGCAAGCGGCCCTCGCCGGACCGCCTCCGGAGGGATCCGTGTCAACGGCGGTTAACAGAAAGGCTTCCCGCCTTCCGCCTCTGCGGAGAAACGCCGCGAAAAAACGCTTACGAAGGCGCCTTCGTTTCGCTAGAATCGGATGTGCCGCGCGCTATCCGATGTGCGCGGCGTGTCTCGTTGCCCCGAAAGGCGCATGCGCGCCGGTAGGTTCGATGGGGCCTTTCATGCAAGCGAAAACCGAACAACGAACACGGAACACGGAGAGGACGATTCCGGTATGCAGGGAAGATCTCTGACGATGCTGCTGTCTGTGCTGTACGGCAGCGCGTTTCTGGCGGGATTCAACGAGAACCTCGTCAACTTGGCGCTCATGTCCATCATGGGCGACTTCGGCGTGGACTCCGTGACGGCGCAATGGCTGGTCACGGGCTACATGATTGTGGCGACGGTGGTGGTGACGTGCATGGCGTTCCTCTACCGGCGCTTCAAGCTGCGCACGCTGTTTTTCGCCGCGGCGGCCTTGAGCATCGCGGGATCGGCGATGGGGCTGCTCGCCGGCAGCTTCGTCGTTCTGCTGGTTGCGCGGTTGGTGCAGGCGGTGGGCACGGGCATTTTCATCCCGCTCATGATGAACACCATCTTGGCGGTGACGCCGAAGAACCGGCTGGGGGCGTTCATGTCCGTCGGCGGGTGCATGATCACGTTCGGGCCGGCGTTCGCCCCGGTGGTGTGCGGGGCGCTGGTGACGGCGTTCGGCTGGCACAGCATCTTCGCCGTGCCCGTGGCGGCCATGACGGTGCTCGCGGTCATGGGCTTTTTCTTCGTGAAGAACCTTGAGACGAGCGAGGCGCATCTGGACGTGGCGTCGGTGGCGCTGTCGGCCGTGGTGCTGACGGCGCTGTCGTTTGGCTTGTCGCAGCTGACCATCAGCCCGCTCATCGCTGCGGCGGCGCTGCTGGCGACGGCGGTTCTGGCGGCGGCGTTCGTGGTGCGCCAGCTGCGTTGCGCGCATCCGCTCATCGACCTTGCGCCCATCAAAAACCGCCTGTTCTGGCCGGCGTTGCTGCTGGCCACCGTGGCCATGATGAGCACGTTTTCCATGAGTGTGCTGTTGCCGCTGTACTTCGAGGGCGCGGCGGGCATGACCGCGATGACGGCTGGGCTGGTGATGCTGGTCCCCGTGCTGGCGAACGCGGGGGCAACGCTGGTGGGCGGCCGCATCATGGATCGGCGCGGCGAGTGGCCGCTTTTGCCGCTGGGGTTCGCGGGCATCGCTGTTGGCTTCGTCGCGTTGGCGGTGGTGAGCCCTTCGTTGTCGGTGCCTGTCGTGTTCGCGGCGGCGTTGCTCATGTACGCGGCGGTGGGGTTCATCTTCTCGCCGTCGCAGACGGCGGGGCTGCGGGCGCTGCCGCCTGAGCAAAACCCGTTCGGCGTGGCGCTCATGACCACGTTCGTGCAGATAGCGGGATGCGTGGGGCCGTCGCTGTACACGGGCGTCATGGCATCGGGCCAGGGGTCGGCGCTTGCGGGCGGCGCGAGCGCCGCGCAGGCGGCCGCCGATGGCTTCGCTTTGGCCATGACGGTGGCGGCCGCGATAGCCGCGTTGGGCTTTTCGCTGTCGCTCGTCTATGCGCGCGCCGCCCGCACGCGCGCTCGCGCGCAGGCTGCCGAGCGGGCCGCCGCGCCGCAATCGGTGCTGGCCGAGCTTATGGAGTCCAACCCCTACACGCTGCCCGCCTCCGCGTCGGTGGGCGAGGCGATGCGCATGTTCGTGGAGCTTAAGGTGGGCGGTCTGCCGCTGGTGGACGATGCGGGGCGTCCGGCGGGCTTCGTATCCGACGGCGACGTCATGCGCTATCTGGCCGACAAGCACCCGGTGATCACCGGCGCGTACTCGCTCATGGAGGCGGCGCGCAGCCAGACGTTCGACGAGCGCCTGCGCGAGCTTATGGCGCTGCCGGCGGGGACCATCGCCACGCAGCGGCTTGTCGCCCTTGACGCCGACGCCACGCTTGAAGAGGCGTGCGCGCTTCTGGCCACGCGCCGTCTGAAGAAGGTGCCGGTGGTGCGCGAGGGCGTCATCGTGGGCACCGTCAACCGCTCCGACGTGCTGCGCTACGCCATGCGCGCTTGCATGGCCGCGGCGTCGGAGTAGCGGGGCGAGGGTGGCGGGCGCGCGTTTCCCGCTTGGCCGCCGGGTTCACCCCCGTCGGGTGAACCCTCTTTCCCCAAACGGGAGGATGATGGGAGCGAACCGTTCGAGCCGCCTGCGGGCGGCGCAAGGAAGGAGCACCCATGGCATCTTCGTCCGAGGAAAGAGGCGCGTCGCTAAAAGATGCGGCGCTGTTCGTCAACGTGCCGTTTTGCATCGAGCCGCCCCGGTACGCGCATGGGCGCTACCTGACGGGGGACGGCGCGGCAAAGCGCGAGTACCTGGAGGCCGTCATGCGCGAGGTGTCGTCGCTTGGCGACGTGCTTGAGGGCAAGCGCATTGTGGCGGCGCGCATCGGCGGCGGCAGCCCAAGCGTTGCAAGCCCCGATCAGTTGGGCAAGCTCATGCGGATCGTTCGCTCTGAGCTTCCGATGGCGCATGGCGCTGAGATGTCGCTCGAGGCCATTCCGAACACGGTGGGCGTGCCCAGCCTCACCGGGTGGGGCCAGGGCAAGCCAAGCCGCATAGAGCTGCGCGTGGGGGCCATCCACCTGCGCGACCTTGACGAGCTGCGCCCGCCGTACCGCGTGTCGGACATTCAAAACGCGGTGCTGTTTCTGGACAAGTTCGGCATGAACAACGTGTCCGTCTCGCTGGTGTACGGGCTGCCGGGGCAGACGGTGGCAAGCTGGCGGCAAACGCTGCGCAAGGCGCTTGATCTGGAGCCGTACGAGGTTGCGGTGTCGCCCGTCTCCCCCGCCGACGGGGAGGGGCTTGCGCGAAAGCGGCAGCGCGCGCTGTACGAAGTTGCCGCCGAGCTGCTGAGCGGGCGCGGTCTTGCGGAGTACGCTGTTGGGAGGTTCGCGCGCGCCGCCGGCGAGAGCGCGTACGTGAAGGCGCTGGCCCTTGGAGCCGACCTCGTGGGCGTGGGCCTGGGGGCGGCGTCGTGCGTTGACGGACTGGCCTGGCGCAACACGGACGACTTCAACGTGTACCGCGTGGCCAGCGACGATGCCGAGCGCGTTGTGCGCGACGTTTCGCAGCTTGACGACGAGGCGCGCGCCGCGCTTGCCGTCCGTCGCGGGCTTTGCTTGGCCGAGGGCGTGGAGGCCGAAGCCGTGCGCCCCGCCGCTTGCGAGCTGGCCGCATGGGAGGCCGAGGGGTTGGTCGAGCGCGCCGCCGACCGCTGGCGGCTCACGCCGGAAGGCCGCTTCGCATGGCAGTGGGAGGGCTGGGCGCTCTGACGCGTTTCGCGGGATCCGCTTGCGGGGCGCACCGCCCTTCTCGCGCCGCCACGTTGCCCTCCCGCGCCCTCGCGCCTCCCGCACGCGTCGCCGCGCCTCCCGCACGCTCACGCGTTGCTAGGCCTTCTGCACGCTGCCGCGTTGCCGCGCTTTCCGCACGCTGCCGCGCCCCTTATGCTCTGCCTCGGGCGTTGCCGCGCTCCGCCGCTTCGCCGCAAAGGCGGCCCCAAGTGCGGGAAAGGCCCCGCGCACGGGGCCTTTCCGAAGGAGGGGAAGAAACGTTGCGGTTGATCTGCGGTTGGCGGCTACAAGTTGGCCACCGTGCGGCCGGCCAGCCAGCCGTGGGTCATCGCCATGCCCACCGAGTTGCCCGCGAACGGCGTGCTGTAGCCGAAGCCGTAGCGCCCGCCCAGGCAGTTGCCGGCAGCGTACAAGCCCTTGATGGGCGTCCAGTCGTCCTTGCGCAGGACGTTTTGCGTCTCGTCGGTGACGAGGCCGGACATGGTCACCATGCTGGGCTTCGTCTCGTGCGACAGCTCGCTTGTGCCGCCGTAGAACGGCGGCGTGTCGATGGCCTGCATGAACGCCTTGTCCTTGCCGTAATCGGTGTCGCCGTCTGCGGAGTTGCACAGCTCGTTGTAGTGCTCGACGCTCTCCACGAACGTCGCGGCGGCGTCGCCGGTGTAGCCCAGAAGCTCGGCCAGCTCCTCAAGCGTGTTCGCGGCGAACACGGTGCCCTGCATCATCTTGCGCTCGGCCAGCTTCGCCTGGATGACCTGGCTGCCCTCGGGATTGCCCACCTCCACGGCCGCCATGTCGGCCTCAAGACGGGTCATGTAGTCGTCCATGCCGAAGTTCGGTCCGCCGTGGTCAAGCGGCGACTTGCCGATGATGTTTTTCCAGTTGGCATCCGTCACCCAGCACGCAAGGCCGGCCGGTTGGCGCATGCATGTGGGCTGGTACTGCGCGATGGAGCCCTCGTTCATGAAGCGCTTGCCGTTCACGTTGAGCATGAGCAAAGGCGCCACGCCCCACGGGCCGTCCGCGCCGCCGCCCAGTCCCATCCAGCCGCGCGGCGTGGGTTCGATCATGCCGCCGGCCCAGCAGCCCATCTTGTGGGCGATGCCGGTGCGAAAGCCCGTCTGCACCCACTCGTCCCTGGTCATGCCGGAACGCTCGGCCCATTCCATACCCTCGTTCAGCAGCGCCCAGCACATGGCCGGATCGCCGATGAAGTCGCCCGCCGCCAGCACGACGCCCTTCGAGGCGTTGAAGCGCACGTAACCGTCGGGGCCTTCCGCGATGAGGCCGGTTACGTCGCCGGAGTCGCTCTGCTCCAGCACCACGCCCGTGTGCTCGAAGAACCACTCGGCGCCGTTTTCCTGGGTGTGCTGCACAATGTACTTGTGCACGTACTCGATGTTGTTGCCCTGGTAGCCGTAGAACTGGATGTTGCAGGGCCACGTTTTGTACCCGCCGCACTCGATGGGGTAGCTCACGTTCGCGCCGCTCCATGCCGACTGCGTGTTGCACAACGGGTACTCGAACATGTTCGACATGTCGAAGGTGCCCTCGTCGGGCACGTCCACGTCGGGGATGACAACAGCCGTCCCTTTCATGAACACGGCGCTGTCGTTGGCTTTGCGCTCGGCCTCGTAGCTGTCGTAGATCTCTTTGTAGCGGTCCACCATGGCGCCGGAGTTCTGCACGAAGGCGCGGATGATGTCGGGGTTGACGCGCCCGCCTGCGCGCTTGCAGAACTCGGCCGTGATCTCGCCGGTGTTGAACGGGCCGAAGCCGCGCTC
>NZ_CBDTNW010000039.1:0-25548 GCF_965361815.1 Rubneribacter sp. | reverse complement strand
GGGGGGGCCGGGAACGGCCGGGGGGAACGTGGGGGCCCAAGGGAGCCAAAGGGCCGAGCCGCCTGGCGCGGGTCGCTGCGCTGCGCGCCGAGGGCCGCTCCCGCCGTGCTCGCGGGCTCGTTTCTGGCGGCGCTGTGCTATGGCTTGCAGGCGAACTTCCTCGGGGCGCATCTGGAAGCGGCCGGGATGGCGTCGGAGGCGAGCCTCGCGTTCGCCGCCGTGGGGGCGGGCGGCGTCGTGGCCAACCCGGTGGCGGGGCGTGTGGGGGACGCGGGCCGGAAGGGCGCGGCCGCGCTGGTCGGGCTGGGCCTTCTCGGCTTGGGAACCATGGGGCTGGGGGCGTCGCCGCAGTGCGCGCAGGCGCTGCTGCCGTCCTGCGCGCTTGTGGGCGCCGGGTACTTCGCAACGGTGACGAGCGCGCTGCTCGTGCTTGCGGACCGCATGCCCGCCGACGCGCGATCCACGGCCGCCTCGCTCCAGCAAAACGCGATAGACGCGGGAATGTGCCTGGCGGGAGGCGGATTTGGCGTGCTCGTCTCCTACGCGGGAGGCTCCGAGCCGGTGTTTGTCGGGTGGGGTGCGCTCGTGTGCGCGTGCGCCGCAGCCGGCTGGCCGGCCTTCGCCTGGCTGCGGTGCACGCACGGGCGCTCGGGGCCGAGTATCTCCTGCGCCACGTACACGCCGGACCCCAAGGCCAGGCCCACCGACGCGCCCGGGTTCGTGTAATACGGCACGCAGTAGGCGCTGCCTTGGTCGACGCCGGCCACGTACAGGCCGGGGATGGGGTTGTTGTTCGCGTCCATGGCGCGCAGATGGCTGTCCACCTTCACGCCTCCGTTCGTGCCCCAGGCGCTCGGCACGTACTCGAAGAGGTAGAACGGCGCGGTCCTCACCGGCTTGAGGAACGGCGCGCTCTTGCCGAAGTCTCCGTCCCTGCCCGCATCGCAGAATCCGTTGTAGCGTTCGACCGTTGCCTCCAGGGCGTCAAGCGAGAACTTCTCGGCCAGCTCGGCCACAGTGTCGGCCTTGAGCGCCCAGCCCTCGTCGATGGCCTGCTGCAGGTGCGCCTCGGCGTTTTCCGGCGTGGTCTTGTAGTAGTCGGCCTCCGGACCGGACACCCAGCTTTCGGGCTGGCCCAGGTACGCGTAGATGCCCTCGTTCTTCACGGCCTCGTAGTAATCGGAGTCCATCACCACGTACGCCTTGCCCGCGCGCACAAGCGCCTCGCCGCCGATGGCCAGCGGGAACTGGGCGATCTCCTCCTCGTTGATGAAACGCTCGCCCGCTGTGTCGGTGTACAGGCCGCCGAACAGCCAGTACCCGTAGTGCTCATTGACGTTGGTCCAGTCCTCGTTGAAGGGGCTGCCCTGCGTGGCCGCCGCCACCGCGCCGCATTCGTTGCCCAGCACGGCGAAGTTGCGGTCGAGCGCCCCGCCCGCGTCGAGCACCATCTTGATGCCCGTGCCGTCGGATATGGAGTTGCCCAGCGAGAACACCGGCGTGTTGAACACCTGCATCTGCAGGTCCTCGCCGCCCAAGAACCCGCCCGTGCACACCACCACGTTCGGCGCCAGCACGTCCACGCCCGCGTCGGTCTGCAGCCCGCGCACCGCGCCGTCCTCGATGATGATCTTCTCGCCGCCCGTGCCGTACAAGAACTCGCCGCCTGCGGCTTCGATGGCCTTCACGAGCGGGGCCACACGCTCCTCCCCCTCGCTTTCAAGGTAGTGGCGGGCGCGGAACCCGTTGCCGTACACGTCGGGCCACAGCGACATCGGCATGCCGAGGTCGATCATCGAGTTGAGCGCTTCGCTCGTGCCTGCCAGGCAGTTGCGCAGAAGCGCGCCGTTCACGCTCGCGCGCGAGAAGTCGTACATGTAGCCGAACAGGGTGTCGAGCGTCACCGTCTGGCCCTCTTGCTCCTGCAGCTTCGTCTCGCAGGCGGCCGGGCCTCCGCACATCGCAAAGTTCGACATGGCAGCCGACGGGGCCTTCTCCACCACGATCACCTTCTTGCCCGCCTCGGCCAGCTTGAGCGCGGCCATGAGGCCCGTCGCGCCCGCTCCCACAACGCACACGTCGCATTCCTTCGTCTGGCTCCCCTCGACGCGCGGGATGGCCGTCTGCCCGCTTTGGTCGGCCGGGCTTGCGGTTGCGTCCTCGCCCGCTGCGGCGGTCTCCTTCTGCTGCGGCGAGCAGCCGGCAAGACCCGCTCCGGCTGCGAGCGCCCCCATGGCGCTCAGTCCCAAGAACGCGCGACGATCCATGGATGTCTTCATGCCTTCCTCCTCCTGTTCGATACCGTGGGCGCCGTGTGCGCCAGTCCGCCGGCCGCCCGGATCCGCAGGGGATGCCGCGCGGTCCGGCGTCGGCCCTCTTCTCCGAGGGCGTCCGACCGATCCGGCCATGCCGCATTCTAGGCAGGGTGTCGGCCGCGCGCATCGCCGCAAAGAGAGGCGATGCCTCTTTCCAGGGAAAACAGCGGTAAAATCACCGCAACGAGGTGATGGTGCGAACTGCGGCGTCCGCTATCATCGTCTTGCGTTCGAGAGGAGCAGCGTGGCACGCACGAGCACGAAAACGACGGGGATCGACCGCTTCGCAGCGATGCTGGAGCCCGCTTTCCCCTTGCGCATGCTCGGCTTCGGCCTCATCTACGCATGGAGCACCTGCATCTGGGATCTGCCGTTGTTGGGCGCGTTCGCCAATGGGCGGCCGCTTCAGGGCGATGCGGCCTGGGTGCTCTCCGCGGCCATCACGCCCCTTGCGTGCATCGTCGGAAGCCTGGTGGGCCGCACGCGCGAGCTGGCGGCCGTTCGCTCGATGTTCGTGCTCGGCCCTGTGCTGACGGCTGCGGGCACCCTGTTCGCCGTCGCGTGCCCCTATCTCGGCGGGGTCTTGCAAACCGCTTCCGTCGTGCTGGCCGGCGTGGGCACCGGCGTGGGTCCGGTCGTGCTCATCCTTTTGTGGGCTTGCCTGTTCGCGCGCACGGAGACGGGAATCGTGGAAACCGTCGTGCCCGCCTCGTTTGTGGCGACGCTGTTGTGCGCGCTCGCCATCCCCAGCTTTCCTCCCGCAGCGTCCGTCGCGGTGGTCACGGCGCTGCCGCTGGCCTCGGGCGCGCTTCTGCTGCTGTCGAAGCGGGCGCTCGACACCGGCTCAGTGCCGAGGGAAGATCTGGGCGGAGATGTGCGGATGGGCGTGAAACGAGCAAACATCGCACGCATGTTTCTCGTCATCTTCGCGGTGTACGCCATCGGCTGCCTGCTGCCCGCCGCTTCGAATCTGGAGGTGACGGCGGCAGCCGAAACCGCGGCCACCATCGTGGGCATGGTGTTCGCGGTTGCGCTTTCGGCGGCCATCGTGCTGTTCTCGCGGCGCATCAACCTCGAAGCGCTGTTTCGTTGGATAACCGTGCCGTTCGTGTTCGCCATTATCTGCACGGCTCTCGGCACGCTGGAAACGCTTGCGCTGTCGCGCGTTTTGGCGAATGTCGTGTTCACTGGCATCGAGATCATCATGGTCTTGTACTTCGTCCGCCTCGCGCAGAAAACGGGGCGTACGTCCACCTTCTTCGTGGGCATTGGCGAGTGCGCGGCGTATGCGGGCGTGCTCGTCGGGTATGTTGCTCAACCGCCCATCGAGGCGCTCCTGGTCGGCGGCGTGGTGGATGCCAAAACGTTCTGCCTGCTGCTTGTGGGCGTGTTCGTCGTCGTCACGTTGCTCGTGCCCCGACGCGACGCCACGCTCGACGCCGCCGGTGCCGATGCCGACGCGGAGACGCGTTCTCCCGCCGAGCCTCATGCCGTTGCGACGGCAACCGCGCAAGCTGCAGAGACGACGGCGCAGCATCGTGTTCGCATCGCGCGCTCCTATGGGTTGTCGAATCGTGAGACCGAGGTGTTTTTGCTGTTGGCGCAGGGTCGCAGCCGCCCGTACATCCGCGACGCCCTGGTCTTGTCCAAAAACACGGTGGCCACCCATATCCGCCATATCTACGAGAAGCTGGGCATCCACTCTCAGCAGGAGTTGATCGACTTGACTGAGGACGAGTCGGCGAGTCGCCTTTGAGAGGGGCGGCGCCTACGGCTTGAGCGGCGCTTTCGCGTCCTTCGTCCGGTCCTCTTTTCCCGTCCGTTGTCAAACCGCCGTTGGCATGGGTCGCCCGCACTCGCGAGTTGGTCATTGCCGCAGCAGCCGCGCATCGGATGGCTTCGCGATCTTTTTCGGAGACGTGGAGCCCTCGCCTCTTGAAAACGCGAAGGGGGCCCAGCGCTGCATGCCGGGTCCCCCTCCGCGTTCTGCCTTTTCGAAAGCGCCCCTTACGCCTCGCCGACGATCGTGGCCAGGAAATCGCTGGGGGCGATGGTGCACACGCGCACGCCGTCGCGGAGTTTGATGCGGTCGATCTTCAGCTTGAGGATGCTCGCCGATTCAAGGTCGGTGGAGGCGAAATGCGAAAGCGCCAGCGCGCGGTTCGCCTTCCCGACAAGCGCGTACACGCGGCGCGCGTCTGCGGCGTGCGTCTTCTCCTGCTTGTCGAGCGGCATCACGGTGGCGTCGAAGTAGTCGCGGCAGGGGATGAACCCGTTCACGAACCCGGCGACCACCAGCACGTCGGGCGAAAGCCCCGCCATCAGGTCGTACGGCACAACGGCCACGGCATCGCCGCCCGAGAGCGCGGGCATCGTCAGGCGCTTTCGGGCGCGCTGCGCCATGGAGGAGGCGTCGTCGGCCTCTCCGTCTGCAAGGCAGAGGGCCGCCACCGCTCCCGGAGCCGAAGCATCGGGCGAGCCGGACACCGCGCGCGCCAACGCGTCGAGCAGCGCGCGGCCGGCAAGCCCCTGCGCTTGGGAGATCAACTCAAGCCCCGCGCGCCGCGCATCCGCGACGCGCTGCATGCCCACGGCGTGCGGCGCGTCCCCGCCGTCCGCGGCGGCCAGCGCCTCCACAAGCGGCAGGCCCTGCTCGCGCAGGCTGGCGAACGCGGCGCTGTTCAGCAGGTAGTCGCCGAAGCCGCACCAGCAGCGCCACGCCGTGGCGTCGTCCGGGTCCGCCACCAGGTTGAGCGCGGTCAGCACGCGCGCGGGAACGCAGCGCTCCAGGTCGCGCGCATCGCCCCCGATGGGTTGGCGGCTCGGCAGCGTCTTGGCGCGCAGCCCGCGCGCCTTGAGCGTGGCCGACACGTTGCGCGCCCATACGTCGTTGGGCACGGCCACCGCCACGCGTGCGGCAGGCGTGCCCGCTTCCACCGCCTCGGCTGCGTAGGCGGCCGCGCGCTCGAATTCGGCGGCGGGGTCGCTGCAGGCCAGCACGTCGAGCGCACCCTCCTCGGCCTCGTCGAAGGCGGGAAGGACGCGCCCTTCGAACACAGGGTCGGCCAGCACGTTGGCGGCCGCGCGCGCTGTCGCCCGGCCGCGCCTGCACGCGCCCAGCTCCACCAGCTGGGCGTCTGGGTGGCGCTCGGCGAACTCGTCAAGGCCGGCCGCGTAAGGGTAGGAGTCGAAGGTTTCCACGCACGCGGCAGGGTCGCTCGCCACGGCCACGGACTTCTCGGCCGCCAGCTCGGCCAAAAGCTGCGAGGCGCGGCTTAGGCACTGGTAGTCGTCCACCAGCACGTGCGCGAAACGGTGCGCCGTGCGCACGGCCTCGCTTTCGCGCAGGCAGTTGAGCGCGAGGTTGGCCGCCTCCGGCTCAATGACGGCGCGCATGAAGCCCAGGTTGTCCTTGAGCAGCCCGTGCAGCGTCGCCTCTTCGCCGGGCAGAAGCCAGTCGGGATCGTCGTCGGCCAGCTCGGTCCACGAGCGGTAGAAGAACTTGAGCATCTCGCGCAGCCGCTTCGGACGCAGGCCGCTCACCTTCAAGTCTTCCAGCAGGAACTTCTCCTCCACTGCGGTCAGCAGGCGCGCGTCGCGCCCCGTGAGAGCGCGCGATTCCTCGTTCGCCAGCACCTCGAGCGCGAACGCGCGGGGCGTGGTCGCGCGCACGCCTTCGGCCGCCTCTCCCATGCGCTCGCGCAGCCGCTCGGCGAACGCGCGCGCCGCAGACGGCGTGGCGCAGAACACGGCGACGCTTTCGGCCCCCTCGGCCGCCGCCAGCTGCGCGGCGCGCTCGACGAGGTGCTCGGTTTTGCCGGTCCCTACACCGCCGACGATGCGGACGGCCTCGGTGACGGTGGATGCGTGAGTCATGGACGTGGTCCTTCCCGGTCGGGTCGTATCGTGTCGAACCTCGATGCGATTCTACGTTTGCGGGAAGCGGCGCCCTCGTTACGGGGAGGGGGAGGGGCGCTGCTTCCCGGCAGAAGGCGGCTCGCCCCCGAAGCCCTTGCCAAGCCGCCTTTTGCCGGGAACCGCCGTCGCTTGCGCGACGTTCGCGGGCGCGACCGCTGCAGCTGCGACCGCGCCCGCGGAGGAGGGGCTTACGGTTTCGCCGCGCCCGCCCCGGCGCCCTCGGACGCTGCGGCATCCAGGCCGCCGCCCGCCGCGTCGCCCGCTTCGGGGCCGTCGGCGCGCTTCTTCGGCAAAAGCGGCATGGTGATGGCGTTGGTGGGGCAGGCGTCCACGCATGCGCGGCACTTCGTGCATTCGGACCAGGCCGCTTCGGACAGCTGCGGGTGGCGCGGGTCGATGCCCTCGTCGCAGGCGCGTCCGCAGGCGCCGCATGCGGTGCCCTTGGCCGTCTCAAGGCACTTGGCGTCGTCGATGGCGGGGACGAAGGTCTTGTTCGCCTTCCCGATCAGGCTCATGAACGCCGAGAGCGGGCACAGCTTGTGGCACCACTTGCGGAACAGCACCACCTCGGCTATAAGCAGCGCCGGGACCACGATGATGGACCAGGTCACATCGCCGTGCGCGAACAGGTTGATGACCAGCAGGATGGTTGCGAAGGTAAGCCCGATGGGGCAGATCAGGCAAAACACCGGGAATCCGAACACGGCCGCCGACAGAAGCGCCCCGCCCAACACGAAATGGCGCGCGTCGGGAGCCGAGCCGCGCTTGGCGGCGCACGACGCGCAGCCGCCCTCGCCGCCCTTGGAGCAGGAGGCCGAAAGCGAGGCGCGCTCGGCCTCGGTCAGGGGCGCGGCGGCCCCGGAGTCGGCGGCCTCGGAATCGGCCGCCTCGGAGCCGGCCGCAGCCTTCGCGCCGGCCTTCGCCTTCTTCCCGCCTTTCTTGGAGAACAGCCCGCGCACTTTCTGCACGAGCGGCACCGGGCACATCCACCCGCAGAACGCGCGGGCGAACAGGATGATGAGCAGCACCATGATCGCGAGCGAGATGACGGCGCGCGGCACCATCATCTTGGACGCCAGCATGGTGCCGAGCGCGCCGAGCGGGCAGAGGATGGAGATGTCCCAGAACCCGGGCGCCGATATGGTGCCGATGCCGAGGTTCGTTACAAATCCGACGGCCACCACCACCACGACGGCCGTGGCCACGAGGGTGCGAAGCGTTTTCGACTTCATCTTCATAAAGGCACCTTACCCTTCCACTTCGTCGAGCGGGTGGACGACGATAGCGCGCGCGGTGGCGCCCTCGGAGATGGACCCGTTCTGCAGCGACACGCACACGCTCTCGCACGCGCCGCATCCGTTGCACTTGTCGGCGATCACCACGGGGCGGTTGTTCTCGTCCAGCTCCATGGCCTCGTAGGGGCAGGCGTCGTAGCAGAACCGGCAGCCGATCAGCTTGTACGCCAGGCACCAGTCCGTGTTGATGACCGCCTTGCCGATGATGGTGTTCTCGGCCGTGGCCCCCTCGGGCAGCTTGAGCGCCTCGATGGGGCACGCCTTCACGCACAGCGGCACGCCGTCATGCTCCTCGGCGCACCAGTCGCACCAGTTCGCGGAGAAGTCGAAGGTGGGCGTGCGCATGTTGAGCAGGCCGTCTTCGATGTGCGCCGGGGCTATGACGTCGCGCGGGCAGATCTCGTAGCACTTCTCGCAGCGGATGCACGCCGATACGAGGCGCTCCTCGTCCTGGCCTCCCGGTGGGCGGATGATGGACTGCGACCCAACGTACTTGAGGCCGCCGAGGCCCAGCATCACGGCCGCACCGCCCGCGCCCAAACACAGGGTGCGCCGCGTCATGCCGGCGTAGGTTTTCTCCTTCTGGGGCGCGCGGGCGCTTTCGGCGTCGGCGCGCGGTTCGTTGCTCATCTCGTCTGCTCCTCTCGTCGGTGCGCTTGGGCCTGTCGTGCGCATGCTTCCGTCAGTCCTCGTCCTCCGCAACCACGTCCTTGAGAAACGCCCGGTCGGTCTCCAAAAACCCGTCTGTCAGAAACGCGAGGCCCTGGTAGAGGTCTGTTTTGGCGAACCGCTTCATGTCGGAGGTCATCATGGGGGCCCAGGCCGCCAGATGGTCCTCCAAAAAGTTCCTCTGCGTGGTCAGCAGCGCCACCGCCTCGTCCTCGTCGCCGGCGGCCAGCGCGTCGGCCGTGCGCTTGGCCAGGATCTGCTCGAACTCCAGCTCCAGCGCTATGTGGTCCTCGCCCTCTTTCCAGCTGTCCTGCTTGTCCAGGCCGGCGCTGCGGTAGATGGCCAGCACCTCGTCGCGCGCTTCCTGCATGAGCAGGCGCTTTTCGGAGGTGTAGACGCTCTCGAACGGGTAGGCGGCCGAGAACGCGTCAACGCCGTGCCCGATGAAGGTGCGCACGTAGTCCACGGCCAGGTCGGTCAGGCTGTTCTCCCAGACGTTGCTCATGAACTTCGCCATCAGGCGGTAGCCCTCGTCCACGTTCTTGTTGCCGGTGCTGGCGGGGAAGCGCATGCCGCGCAGCTCCTGCAGAAACTCCTCGTCCACCTCCACGCGGTAGAGGCGCGAGAGCAAGCCGTAGGTTGCGGCGCGCTGCTCGTTGAGCTTGATGAGGTCGGAAAGCGTCGCCTCGTCGGCGGCTTGGGCGCCCTCGGGGGCATGGGTGGTTTCGGCCATGGTCTACTCCTCGTCGGTCGCGGCGGTCTGGGGCTGGAAATCGTCGGCGACGTCGGCCAGCATCTGCAGGCCCGCTTCGCCGATCTCGGTGGTGATCCAGGCTTTCTTCCATTCAAGCGCGTCGCACTTCTCCAGCTTGTCAACGAAGTGCGCCACGTAGAGCCGGGGCTTCTGCACAAGCGGGTCGTCGTCCACGGCCTCGCCTAGGGCTTTCGTGTTCGAGCCGCCCTCGGCTGCGCACAGCGTGAGGATGCGCTTGTAGATGGGCTGGTAGAGGGCGTCTTCGTCCAGCAGCGCGCGCAGGCGCTCAAGCGGCTTGTCGGCCTCCACGGCCGCGGCTCCGGCGTCGGTGGTCGACCAGAACACCTCCACAGGCTCGCCGGCTTCCAGGTACTCCACGCCGTCGACCACAACCACCTGCGGCTGCGCCTCCACGTCGTCGGCAGGGGAGCCGTCGGCCGTGATGCGCTCGATGGCGCCGGCCTTCTCAAGCAGCGAGCACAGGTTGGCGGCCGAGTACACGGAGAAGTTGTTCTGCTGCATCTCGTCCACCAGGGCGTTCACCTCGGCGACGGGACGCGGTTCGGCGCAGAAGGCCAGGATGCCCAGCAGCACCTTGCGGCGCGGGGCCATGGAGGCGATGAGGTCGTCCGTGCGCTCCTCGGCCGTGCGCGTGTCGGGCGCGGGGCCGGTGGCTGTGGCAGGGTCGGGCGCGTCGCCGGCCGAGGCGACGGCGGCCGAGAACTCGCCGGATCCGGCGTCCTGCTCGTCGTCTTCCGATTCCGCATCCTCTAGCGGATCGAACTCGTCGTAATCGGATTCAAGGGAAAGATCGAATTTGGTGGATTCTTGCGTCATGTTCCGCCCCTCGTCAGACATCGTTTGCACCTTACGGCGCCCCGCGCGTGACGCACGGCGCCGCGAACCTCACCCCTGAGGTTCCCACTTTTGCAAACAATGTCCGCGTCGCACGCTCAGATGGTGCGGGCGGACTCCCCGGCTCCGTATGATAGGCCGCTGCGTGCAGGGTGTCAAGGTAGTGATTGCGCCGTGCGGGCGCTGCGAAATTTGCTAAATTGTAGTTTAGTAAAGTATAATTTAGAAAAATGCAACCAAGGGAAAGCGGGACGCTATGGCGTTTGTTGGCAGAGAGCGGGAACTGGAAACTCTTGAGAGGCTCTACGCGACCGACATGTTTCAGATGCCCGTTGTGTACGGGCGCCGTCGTGTGGGGAAAACGAGCCTTATTGGCAAGTTCGTCGAGGGCAAGCCGGCGGTGCTGTTCACGGCGCGGGAGTCAAGCGCGAAGGAGAACTTGACGGCGTTGAGCAGGGCTGTTCACGAGTTCGTTTCAGCGGATGGCGCGCGGTCGCTCGATACGCCAGCGCCGGTGTATGCAACGTTTGGAGAGGTCATCGACCAGGTGTTTTCGCTTGCTAAAACTCAGCGCATAATATTTGTGATCGACGAGTACCCCTATCTTGCGCAAAGCTATCGTCCTTTATCGTCGTTGCTTCAAGAAAAAATTGACCAAGCGAAAGAAAGCAGCAAACTGTTTCTCGTGCTGTGCGGGTCGTCCATGAGTTTCATGGAGCATCAGGTGCTTGGCGGTAAAAGCCCATTGTATGGTAGGCGTACAGCGCAACTGAAGGTGGAGCCGTTTGACGTGTTTGATGCGAAAAAACTGCTGGAAGGCGTTCCTGCCGAGGATGCAGTTGCCTGGTATGGCATGGTCGGTGGCGTGCCGCTGTATGTGGAACAGCATGACCGCGCGTTGACGCTTGAAGAAAACATCGCGGAGAATATTTTGCGTGTTGACTCCTTCCTGTTCGGCGAACCTGAATCGTACCTTCAGCAAGAGCTGCGTGATCCGGCGATGTACAATGCCGTGGTTCAGGCCATTGCTTCGGGCATTGGCAAGCCTGTCGAGATTGCCGATGCGGCGGGCATTGCTTCGGCGGCGCTTGCCAACTACCTGAAAAACCTTATGGAATTGGGAATCGTGCGCAAAGAGCAGCCGGTTGTTGGCGCGAATCGGAAGAAAGTTCGCTACCGCCTTGCCGATAACTTGTTCCGTTTCTGGTACCGATTCGTGCCGCGCTATCTCACGCCACTGCAGGCCGGCCGCGCCAATGAGGTTGCGCATCTAATCGCGCAGCGCCATCTTTCAACGTATGTAGGTGCGTCGTTCGAGGGCGTGTGTCGGCAATGGTTGCTGCGCCACATGGATGGTGCGCTCGTGCCCCATCTGGTTCTTGACGCGGGAAGTTGGTGGGGAAACGATCCTGCGCTCAAAGAGCAGGCGGAGATCGACATTGTGGCGCCATGCGATGACGGTACGACGATTTTCGCCGAATGCAAATGGCGCAACAAGCCTACCGACGTGGATGTTCTGGAAACGCTGGAGCATCGCAACACCCTGGTGCCCGCTCAAAAACGCTCTCTGTACGTGTTTTCGAAAACCTTCTTCACCGATGCATGCAGAAAACGCGCGGCCGAAACAGGCGCCACGCTCGTAAGCCTGTCAGATATGGGATTGTGATGCGCTTATCTTCCAGCTTGACGTGCATCTCTGCCGTAAATCATTCCGCTCGCGCCATAGCGCCATAACGCCATAACGGGCCGTGCGCAGCATGAATCGTGCTGCGCACGGCCGTTGACAAACGTTTTCCGGTTGCGCGATACTTGCGTGCGGGGCAAGGGGCAAGAACACGTGGAGAAAGGAACGTTTATGGCTGCCATGATTCGACCCTCGCTGATTTTGAGGATGGACCTCGACGAGCGCGCGTACTCGGACGAGGTTGTTGCGGAGATCAAGCGCTCGTATTCCTACGTTGCGCCTTCCGTGGTGTCCTCGCATGCGGCGGGGGAGGGCGCACCTGAAAACGTGTTGCGCCTTGCCGTCAAGCTGCACCGCCCGTACTGGGACAAGAACGATCCTGCGGCGCAGGAGCTGTGGGAGGGCGTTATGCCCAAGTGGCTGCGCAACATGTTCTCCAAGGTGTCCAACACGGTGGTCGCCAGCAACCGGGTGCGTGCCGGGCAGGGCGCAGACGGTTTGGATTACGCTTGGGCCGAGGTCGAGTTCGGCGACAACGTCCTGGTGGCGTTCAGGGCCGCGTCCGATTCGTCGGTGCCTGAGGGAGCCGTGGAGGACATCGATCAGGTGCGCGACCTCATGACGTCCGGGGCGTTCGGCGATGCGAAGGTGGCGTGCGTGCGCATCCCGTCGCTTGCCAGCTACGAGGCGCAGGTGGCGCAAGCTGCGGCAGAGGCCGCGGCCGCCGCGCAGGAGGAGGCCGCAGGGGCCGAAGAAGCTGGCGAAGGGGCCGACGGTCAGGCGCCGGAGCAGCCCGCCGCCGAGGCGGATGTGCCCGCCGAGGCAGTGCCCGCGAAGCAGCCCGCCGCCCCGAAGATCGACGCCGACCGCACCGTCTGGGGCATCGAGTACGCCGACGGCTCCGTGCGCGAGTTCGATTCGGCCTCGGGGTCGTTCATGTCGTAAGCCGCAGCGTTTCTGCACGAAAGAGCAGTTAAAAGGCGCGCCCGGTCACCCATCCGAGCGCGCCTCTGCGCGTCGCGCATGTGCGATCGCCGCCCTTCGCGCAAGCTTGTTGGCGGCATCGCGCGAGAAGCGCGCCACCTGATTTAGTTGACTCACTTTCTTCGGTTATGCTTTTCGCTGTACTGGTGGCTGTTGGCTACGGCAACGACTACAGCTGCAGCTGCGGCAACGGCTACGGCTGCAACTGCGGCAACGGAAAGGGAAAGGCCCATGGCGGACGAGGTACGCTATTTCGAGTACGGGGAGGAGGAGACGTCCTACCTGTCCGCGCGCGATCCGCGGATGGCGGAGGTCATCCGCGCGGTGGGGCACGTGCGGCGCGAGGTGCGCCCGGACCTGTTCTCCGCGCTCGTGCACTCCATTGTGGGGCAGCAGATTTCCACGAAGGCGCAGGAGACGGTGTGGCAGCGCGTGGCGGCGCTGCTTGGCGAGGTGACGCCCGCGTCCGTGGCGGCCTGCCCCGACGACGTGCTGCAAAGCACGGGCCTGTCGTTTCGCAAGGTGGGCTACATCAAGGGTGTGGCCGAGCGCGCGCTGTCGGGTGAGCTGGACTTGGAGGCGCTGCGCGAGCTTCCCGACGACGAGGTGTGCCGCCAGCTGTCCGCGCTGCCCGGCATCGGCGTGTGGACGGCCGAGATGCTCATGACGTTCTCGATGCAGCGCCCCGACATCATGAGCTACGGCGACTTGGCCATCCAGCGCGGCCTGCGCATGGTGCACCACCATCGGCGCATCACGCCCGCGCTGTTCGCGAAGTACCGCCGCCGCTACTCGCCCTACGGCACCGTGGCCAGCCTTTACTTGTGGGCTGTTGCCGGCGGCGCCGTTCCCGGCCTGCGCGACTGGGCTCCCAAGCGCGCACGCTAGCGCCGCGTGGACGGCGCGCGCAGGGGGCGCCGTGCAAGCGGGGGACGCTCTACGGGGAGGGGCGTCGCGCGGGCAGGGGACGGCGTGCTGTTGGAGGGTCGTGCGGATGGGCGCGACGGGGCGAATGGACGGCGCGACGGCGCGCGTCTGGGCCGCTGCGGAGGATTTCGCGGCTTCCCTCCCGCTTTCTTGCGCATGGCGGCGTCATAACGGCTATACTGGTGCGTGCAAGGGGGTAGACGAGAAAGAGGGTGTAGTCATGGCTCACGTGACGAATTTCTTCGGTCTGCTCGAACAACTGCAAAGCGCCGACATCACGGTTCATCAGAACCGCTGCGCTGTCGTGCGCAATCGCAACGCAACGTGCATGAAATGCGCCGAGGTGTGCACGTCGGGGTGCATCTCCTACGACGACAACGAGCTGATCATCTCCCCCGAAAAGTGCATCGGCTGCGGAACCTGCGCCACCATCTGCCCCACCTGCGCGCTCGAAGCTCACCGTCCCAACGACGCCGAGCTTTTGCAGTCGTGCCTGTCGGCTGCGCGCGCCGCAGGCGGCGAGGTCATCATCGCTTGCGAGCAGATACTCGCCGCCGCCGAGGGGCTCTACGACCCTGAAAAGGTGGTGGGCGTGGGGTGTCTGGGCCGCGCGGAGGAGAGCCTGCTGGTCGCGCTGGCCGGTGCGGGCGTTTCGCATGTCAGCTTGGTGCAGGGCAAGTGCGCGTCGTGCGAGCATGCCGTGGGGCTGGAAACCGCGCAGCTCGTGTGCGACACCGCTGCCGTGCTGCTGGAAACCTGGCACAGCGACATGGGCGTGGACATCGTGGAGAAGTTCCCGTCCGTGGCGCGCCTGGCCAAGGACAAAGGCTACGACCCCAGCCGCCGCGGCTTCTTCTCCAGCGTGCGGGACGAGGCGAAGGCGGCGGCTGCCACCACGGCCGACTTCGCCGTGAAGGACGCTCTGGGCGTGGAGGACGCGCCCGCGCCCAAGTACGTCAAGGTGATGGACGACGGCACGTTGCCGCACTTCATCCCCGACCGCCGCGAACGCCTGCTCGACGGCCTGGCGGCGCTCGGCGAGCCCGAGGACGTGATGATCGACACGCGCCTGTGGGGGCATGTGATCATCGACGCGGAGAAGTGCTCGTCGTGTCAGATGTGCGCGACGTTCTGTCCCACGGGCGCCATTGCCAAGTTCAAGGACGCCGACGGCACGTTCGGCGTGGAGCACGCGCCGGCGGACTGCGTGAAATGCCGCTGCTGCACCGACATCTGCCCCGAAGGCGCGCTCACGCTGTCCGAGGAGGTGTTCGCGGTGGACCTGATGAACGGCGCGAAGGAGCGCTACGAGATGAAACCCATGAAAAACCCTCCGGGCAACCCGCATCAGATCTGGCATTCCATGCGCGATTTGCTGGGTTGCGATCAGGTGTACGAACGGTAAGGGACATGCACGGGCGCCGCGCGACGCAGCATCCGCAAACGCGCGCCGCCCGCGCCGCGCCCTCATTCCTCGGTGCGTTCCACCAGGTCCATAAGCTCTTGCTGGGAGTGGATCTCCAGCTTCTGGTAAATGTGCTGGCGGTGGGTGGAAACGGTGCTCCTGGACAGATAGAGGTGCTCCTGCACGTAGGGGAGGTTGCGGCCTTTGGCCAGCATGACCATGATCTCGCCCTCGCGCTCGGATAGTCCGTAGCGCTCGATGACGCGCAGGCACTTCGCGCGGAAGCGCTGCTTGCGGGCAAGCGGGATGATGTCCATGGCTTTGACCAGGTCGGTTCCCGTGAACACTCCGTTGCTCGCCAGCAGCAGGGCCAGCGCCGCCGCCAGCATGACGGGAAACGTCGTTTCCAGCGACAGTCCGGCGCCGTGCAGCACGTAGCGTCCCAGCAGCATGCCGAGCAGCGGCCCTAAGGCCCATGCCCCTCGCACGAAGCCGAACGTGCGCACGCGCGCCTGCTGGTAGCGTCCGCACACGCTGGCCGTGATCGTCCACATGAACATGCCGAAGCACGTGTAGCCTGCTGCGTTCACGGCGTAGGGCAGATGCACGCCGACCTGCGGGTAGAGCAGGGGCAGGGGAAGCAGCAGCGTGCCCATCATCAGCAGCACGACCAAAGCGTGGTAGGCGTTTCGGGCCATGTGCTCGGCCTTGGAGGCCAGCAGCGCCAGCGCTATGGCCACGGTTCCGGCGGTCACGCCGAACGAGGTGAGGGCCTGGATGAACGCGTACGGGGTGGCTCCGTTGTTGGCGATGCCCATCTGCATGTAAAGGGTGCGCGTCGCCTCGTTGGCGAACCCCACCAGAAACGAGGCCAGCGCCAGCTTTGCCGTGAGCTGGCGCCATTCGCCGCGCTCCTGCGCATCGTTTAAGGGTCGCTGATCGGAAAGCGCGCAGGGCTCCTCCCGCTCGGCCGGGCGCACGCCCCTCATCCCGTTTGCCAGCAAGACGGCGGCGATAGGCGGCATGCTGGCGCTGAACAGGCACGCCTCAAGCGGCTGGAACAGCACCGACAAGGCGAACAGCAGTGTGGACAACGTGCTGCCCACCGCTGCGCCAATGACGATGCTGCGGGTGGTCATCAGGCTGAACGCCATGCCGAACTCGAAGAGGAACAACCCGGAGAACACGCCCGAAAGCACGCCGGAGGCGTACAGGGCCACCTCGCCGGCCAAACCTTCAAGACCTGCCAGCGGCATGACGAGCGTGGAGGCGGTCACGCCCAAGGGCAGCGCGAACCGCGTCGCGCGCCGCTCGAGGAGAGAACCCGTCGCTCGATCAAGGCCGCCTGCTGTGAACAGCGTGAGCGATACGGCGATGATGGAGACAAGGTAGACGGCGTCGAGCAGCGTCTCGCTGTGGGTGTAGCTTGCGAAGAGGCTCAAGCTTTTGAAGTTCATGGACACCCAGGACATGGTGCAGGCGAGCGCTACGCCCACGGTAAGCTCGGCAGCCGTTGGCCATGCGTGCGGATGCGTTGCATGATCGCGCGTCTTGGGCATGCGTGCCCCCTCCCCCTCGCACTTCGCCCGACAGGCCAAAAGGGCCCGCGTCCTCCGATGGATATTGTAGCGCCTGATGCGCCCCGCCGTCTCATCGTTTACGAAGGTTGAGGGAATTGTTTTTCAGACATGCAATGCATCGTGCCTGTTCAAACGGCATCGTGTTCATCGCACGATGCGCGAGGAGGCAAAAATGCGCTCTGCGGCCGATCCGTTTTCAGCGCCTGTAACCTTAAGGTGGGCGCGTCTTGGAATGACGACGAGAGGAGGAGGAATGGGCAAACTGTCCATGACGCGTCGAACGTTCGCGAAGGTTGCGGCCGTCACGGCCGCCGCGCTCGGCACGGCGTCGACGGCTGTCGGCCAGGCGCTCGCCGAGCAAGGCGGTGCGGTATCTGCGAACGCAGGCGAGGTCAAGCACATCCGCTCGGCTTGCCGCGGCTGCGGCAAGATGGAGTGCGGCGTGTGGGTGACCGTGCAGGACGGGAAGGTGATCAAGTCCGAAGGCGACGAGAGCGCGTTCCAATCCGCCGGCAACCACTGCGCCAAGGGCCAGGCGTCGTTGCAGGCGGCCTACCATCCCGACCGGCTGCGCTACCCCATGAAGCGCACGAACCCCAAGGGCCAGGAGCCGGGCTGGGAGCGCATCAGCTGGGATGAGGCGTACAAGCTCACCGTTGACGGCATCCACGCCAATCAGGAGAAGTACGGCAAGGAAACGTGCATCTTCATGGGCGGCACGTCGCGCATCTGGTCGATGGCGCCCTATGGCGCGTTCAAGCAGTGCTTTGGCAGCCCCAACGGCATCCAGGCCAACGAGATCTGCAAGGGTCCGCGCTTCTACGCCACCAAGCTCAACGACTCGAACGCGTACAGCTGGATGGAGACGGTGGGCCGCCCGCGCGTGTACGTGCAGTGGGGCGGCGCGTCGGAGCTGTCCAACTACGACGACAGCTGCCGCGTGACTGTGGAGGTGGCCACGCGCGCCGACACGCACATCATCGTGGACCCGCGCCAGACCAACCTCGGCAAGGAGGCCGACATCTGGGTGAACCTGCGCCCCGGCACCGACGGCGCGGTGGCCAACTGCTGGGCCCAGGTGATCATCGAGAACGACCTCATCGACGATCTGTACGTGCGCAAGTGGATGAACGCGCCCATGCTGGTGGTGGAGGAGGAGTCCTTCGTTCCCTCGGTATGCTCCTCCGACGCGCAGACCGACCACATCATAACGCGCCTGTTGAAGGAGTCCGACCTGGTGGAAGGTGGATCCGACGGCCGCTTCATGGTGATCAACGAGCTGACGAACGAGCTGTCCTGGTACGATGCCACCTCCGACAACCCCGGCTGGGAAGGCGAGGACTGGTCGCCGGCCACGAAGGGATTCGAGCCGCACCAGCCCGGCCTCGACGCGTCCGGGCAGTCCCAGGGCTTCGTCATCGACCCCACGCCGTTCCCCGACGGGCTGTATCCGGCGCTGTTCACCGAGGAGGGCGGCCGCGAGGTCACGCTCAAGGACGGCACCGTGGTTCATGTGCGCACCGTGTGGGAGCGCTACATCGAGTTTCTGGAGGACTACACGCCGGAGAAGGTGGAGGAGATCTCGGGCGTCGCGGCCGACACGCTGCGCGAGGCGGCCATCGCCTACGCCACGCGCGTGGACCCCTCCACCGGCTACGGCAACGGCGGCATCCAGTACATGCTGGCCCCCGAGCACGGCTGCAACTCCGTGCAGAACCAGCGCGCGTGCGACCTCGTGTGCGGCATCACGGGCAACATGGACGTGCCGGGCGGCATGCGCGGCTCCACGCCGGGTTGGCCGTACTTCGACCTGGCCATGTGCAATCCCGACTCCAAGGAGATCCCGTCCTACGATTCCAGCAAGATACTCGGCGGCGAGAACTTCCCGATGATCGCCGCGGACTGCAACCCCAGCTGGGCCGACGCCACGAGCATCTATGACGCCATCGAGAGCGGAAAGCCCTACAACGTGACCTGCGGCATTGGGCAGACGGGCGACTTTATGAACCAGTCGAACTCCATCTTTGCCGCCGAGCAGCTGGTGAAGCTGGACTTCTGGTGTTCCATCGATCTGTGGCACACGCCCTGCGTTGACCTGGTGGCCGACGTGGCCATGCCCGCCGCGCACTGGATGGAGCTCGACTGCATCCGCAAGAGCCAAGGGTCCTCGGGCGCGTTCGGCGCCACGGTGAAGGCCGTGGACCCGCCGGGCGAGGCCAAAAACGACTTGGAAATCGTTGTGGGCATCTTCAAGGCCGCGGGCGTGCCGTACTTCGACGAGGCCAAGCACGGTGCGAAGTGGCTTGAAGGCGACGAGGCCGTGAAGCATTGCAACGAGATTGGCTTGGCGAACTTCCGCATTCCCGATTGGGAGGATTACAAGGCCGAGTTCCAGGAGAAGGGCTGGTTCGACTCCAAGATTGAAAAGCCCGAGGAGTGGGGCACCTATCGCCGCTACGAGATTGGCAACGGCCGCATCTCCGGCGGGTTCCCGCCCCAGCCCACGCAGCGCCAAGGGTGGAACACCACCACGCACAAGCAGGAGATTTGGTCCACGGTGCTGGAGTCGTGGCTGGTGAACGGCGTGATGAACGACGGCAAGCCCGAGAAGGTGTGCTACACCGACGATGACTTCGCCGCCGACGAGGTGTTCCCGAAGTACTGGGAGGCGCCGCACGGCCCGGTGGCCGATCCCGACCTGTTCACCGACGAGAACTCCTTCCTCATGACCACGGGCCGCCGCCAGGGCACCTACTTCCACTCCGAGCACCGGCAGCTGCCGTGGTGCCGGGAGCTGTGGCCGGTGCCGCGCCTGGAGATGAACCCGGTGGATGCGGAGCGGTTGGGCCTGGAGCAGGGCGACTGGGTGTGGATCGAGACGGATCAGCACAAGATTCGCGAGGTGGTGGACCTGTACTACGGCATCGCGCCCGGCGTGGTGAACGCCGAGCACCAGTGGTGGTACCCCGAGCTGTCCCAACCCGACCACGGCTACAAGCTCTCCGGCGTGAACTGCCTGATCGACCGCCATGCGCAGGACCGCATCTGCGGCTCGTCCAACCTGCGCGCCTACGGCGTGAAGGTGTACAAGGCCACGCCCGAGAACTCGCCGTTTGGAAACCCCGTGCCTTGCGGCGACGACGGCACGGAGATCATCCACACCTGCGATGACCCGCGCCTGAAGGAATGGCTGCCCGACTACGACTCTGCGAGGGGTGAGGCATAAATGACGCAGTACGCTATCCTGACCGACCTCAACAAGTGCGTCGGCTGCCTTGCGTGCTCCATAAGCTGCAAGGTCATCAACAACGTGCCGGTGGGCTCGTACTGGAACAAGGTGCTGCGCGTGGGGCCCAATCCCCGCGTCGAAGGCGGCCAGTGGCCCGACGTGTACACCTACTTCCTGACCGTGCAGTGCCAGCACTGCGAGAACCCCGAGTGCGTTGCCGTGTGCCCCACGGGAGCCTCGCACAAGCTTGAGGACGGCACGGTGCAGATCGACAAATCGAAGTGCATAGGCTGCCAGTTCTGCGCCATGGCCTGCCCGTATAACGTACGCTACCTGAACGAGGAAGAGCGCGTGGTGGAGAAGTGCACCCTCTGCGAGCAGAAGGTCGCCCAGGGGGAGCTGCCCCAGTGCGTGGCGCAGTGCGGGGGTCGCGCGCGGTTCTTCGGCGACGCGGAGAAGGGGCTGGAGAGCTTCGAGGCGCCGGCGTGCGACTTGTCCGATCCCTCTTACGAAGCGCAGGCGGCTGCCCGTGTGACCTTGGGAGAGAGTGTGGGCGAGAGCTGCGAGTATCCGGTGAAGCCCTTTACCGACGCCGAGGTGCACCGCCTGCCCGACGTGGGCAACAAGCCGTCGTTCGTGTACATCCTGCGCAAGGAGAAATGGCAAGGAGGGGGAGAGTAATGGAGCTTCAGTGGCCTCTGATCTTGTTCACCACGCTCGTGGCGTGGAGCGCGGGGCTCTTTGGAACCCAAGCGTTGCTTGCCGCCGGTGAGCATGCGAAAAAGTCCCAGATGCCGGCGTGGATTGCGAGTGCCGTGCTGCTGGCTGCCGGTGGGATTGCCGTGTTTTTCCACCTGGAGCACTGGGAGCGCATCTTCAACGGATTTGGGCATTTGACCTCCGGCATCACCCAGGAGCTGATCGCCATCGTGGTGCTGGCTGTGGTTGCCATCGCCTATCTGGTGCTTATGCGTCGCAGCGACGACGGCACGAGCGTGCCGAAGTGGCTCTGCTGGGTGTCGGTTGCCGTGTGCGTAGTGTTGGTGGCCGTCATGGCGCACTCCTACACCATGGCCGCCCGCCCCGCGTGGGATTCCGTGCTTTGGATCCTTTACGTGCTGGGTAACGCGTGTGTGCTAGGACCGTGCACGATGGCGCTTATCATGGCTGTAGTGGGCGATGAGGTGGCTCCCGCCGGCCTTCCGGTTCTGGTGGGTGCGGCAGTCTCTCTTGTGACGGCTATCGCTTTCGCCGCTTTCCTGCAGGCAAGCGCGGGTTCTTTCACCGAAGTGGGCTACTATTTCGACCCGACGCATCCTCTGGCTGGCATGGCTGATGCTGCGGCTCTCGTGTCCGCCCAAGCCCCGCTGCTCTGGGCCGGTGCCGTGGTTGTCGGTGGCGTGCTCCCGCTGGTGGCAGCCTTCATGGGTAAGAAGTCCGCCAACTGGAAACTCTGGGGTACGGTCGCCGTGGTCTGCGCTCTCATAGGCGCCATCTGCCTCCGCGTCGTATTCTACGAGTTGGGCCTTTCCGTGTTCATGTTCTACTAGGAACTTGCGCCCGCAGGAGTTGAGCGAGCGCGCCCATCCTCCTGCGGGTGCACCTCCCTCCCAAGCGCCCCGCGCGACAGAGCGTGACAGAGGACCGTGACAGAGGACGGGGATAGCGAGCGTGACAGAAGGAGCGTGACAGAAGGACGGGGATAACGTCACCGAAGGACGGGGATAACGTCACCCTCTGCCATAGCGTGACAGAGGGACGGGGATAACGTCACCCTCTGCCATCAGACCCGGATACCCCCCAGACTCCCCCCAAGCGTCCCGAACGGGTGCGGCCTTCCTTCCTCCCCAATCCCCCTTGCAAACAGGAAGGCCGCTTCCGCCCGGGGCGCTTGTGCGTTTGCGTTCGCCATTGCATCAAGAAGGTCATCCGGCTTTCGGTTTTGTCGCCGTGTTCGTACCCCGTGGCATTTTGTTTTATCGATTTTGCATTTTGTAAAAGCCAAAACAGCGTCGCAATACCGGAATGCATTCCGTGAAATTCATTCCGTTATTGCCCGGGTGCTCGGCAAGGCGATTAGGGTGATCGCGCTTGATCCGCGCAGCGCAGCGCAGGGCTGACGGCAGACGGCATCGAGGCGGTTTCGGCGCCCGTGCGGCTTGCCGGGCAGGACGCTGCCGCGCCGTTCTCCGTCATTGTCCGCGTGCCCGGTTTGCGACTTTGCGGCAGGTTTTGGCCGCCTCCTCCTTTTTCGCTATAATAGGCTACATTACGTTAGCCTATTGGAGAGGGAATCATGCGAGATGGGAGACGAACAGATACGCGCGATCGTATCTTAGATGCCGCACTCGACCTTATGAGCGGATGCGGGTACGACGGCGTGTCGGTGCGCGACATCGCAGATGCCGTTGGCATCAAGGGCGCGTCGCTCTACAAGCACTTTGAAGGGAAGCGAGAGGTGTTCGATGCGCTGATCGCTCGTGAAATTGCGGCTCTTGAGAACACGCTGCGCGAACTCGGCGCAAACGCAACGTTGGACGACAGCCCTGAGGCATATGCCTCAGACGACATGCCGGAGCTGGAGGAACTCGTTTGGCGGAGTTACCTGCCGTTTTTCTGTGACGAGAGAATACGGAAGCTGCGCCGCATGCTTGAAGTGAGCCGATATGCCGATGAGCGGTGCGCGACCTTGTATAGAACGGTCTTCGCAGAGCGTCCTCTTGCCTTGCAGGAACGCATCTTTGGCAGGCTTGTTGAAAAGGGCGCGTTTAATCAGTGCGATGTTGCGCTTGCGGCACGGCAGTTCCATGGACCCATGCTGATGCTGATGAATCTCGAAACCAAGCCGGACGAGGCGCGAAAGTTCTGCATTCGGCACGTAAGGGCATTCAACGAGCTTCATAGAGGGGGCACGCTATGAACGAAGCGGTGGTGTACTGTTCGCAGACCGGGTTCACCGAGAAGTACGCACGGTGGCTTGCCGAGGAATTGGACTGCGTTGCAACTCCGTTTCGGATGCGTTCGGATGTGGACTTAGACACAACCGATCTGCTTGTTTTTTGCAGCTGGTTTCATGCTGCGTCAATCAAGGGAGCTCGCTGGCTTAAAAAGGCTATGGAGTCGCACCCGAATCTGTCGGTGATCGTGCTTGCCACCGGCGCAACGCCCATGCCGGGAGCGGGCTGGTCAACCAAGGACAGCATCAATGAAGCGTTTGCGCGCACGTTTCCGAAAAGCGAATACCCTGATCTGCCATGCTTCTACTGCCACGGCGGATACGATTTCGACAAGCTAGGCGCAGCGGACAAGCTTGCCATGCGCATGTTCTGCAAAATGCACGACAAGAGCGAAGATCCCAAGGAGAGAGAAACGCTCGCCATCATGCGCAAAGGCTTTGATGGCACGAGACGCGAGTATCTTGCACCTCTGCTGGAATACGTGAGGACGCTGTGAGGGACGGTCGGGGAAGCGCCAAGTCGTAGCGAGGACGGCCAAGCAGGAGGTCCGGCGACTGGAAACTCTGGGGGACGGTCGCCGTGGCCTGCGCCCTCGCAGGCGCGGTCTGCCTCCGCGTGGTCTTCTGCGAGCTGGGACTCAGCGTGTTCATGTTCTACTAGCATTCACCCCCCCCTCGCATCCGCAGGAGCGACGCGAGCGCGCCAATCCTCCTGCGGGTGCGTGGGAGGGGAGGCGCCCCCTCGCTTCTTTTCAGGCGTTTCGCGTGAAACGAAACCGCGCAGCACCTCCTCTGCTTCAGGCAAGGCAAGGCGCCGTGGCGGCAACGCCCCCCCGGATGTTTCACGTGAAACACCCTCCCTCTGGGCGCCTGGCGGAGCGTGACGTTATCCCCGTCCTGTGTCACGCCCGTCCTGTGTCACGCCGCACCATGCACGTGGCCGACTTCCTGCTGTCGGAGGCGTGGGGGTAGGGCCGCGCTCGCGCAGGCGCGCCGCTACTCGGCGGCGTCCTCGCGCTTCTTGCGCTTCTCGATGAGCGCTTTGGCCTCGTCCACGGCCTCGAACAGGCTTGCAAGGCGCGCCTCGTCGCTGGGCTTGAACACGAGGTAGGCGACAAGCTGGGCGTCCTCGCTGTCGATGGGCACGCAGGCGCGCCGTCCCGTCTCCAGCAGCAAGCCGATCTGCTTCTGGGTCCTTTTCCAGATGAGCACGCTTCCGTCGAGAGGCGTGCTGAAGAACTCCACGTCGTTGAGCGACGAGACGGGGCGCGTTTTCGGGGCGAACCCGTGCGCGCGGCACAGCGTCTCGATCTGCGTCCAGGCGGGGTTCGTCTTGTCGCTCACGAACTTCACGAGCGTCTCGTTTTTGAGGTCGGCCCAACCGACGCTCCGACGCCGCGCCAGCGCGTGGTCCGATCCGACGATGGCCACAAGCGGAGTGGCGACGAACGGCCTCAAGGCAAGCCCCCGCTCCTCAACCTGCACGGGGTTCGCGTAGTCCACGAACAGGTCGATCTCCCCGCGTTCCAGCAGGTCGGCCGCATCATGTCCGTCGTCGCGGGCGAACGCGAGGGGAGGGCGGTGGGAGCTGCGGGCCAGCATGGCTGTCATCGACATGAGCGTGGCGACGTCGGCGTCCTCGAACCGCCCGCCTATCTTGAGGGGGTGCGCGGCTTTCAGCTCGTCGAAGGAACGCTTCATCTTGTCGTACTGGCTCACGATGATGGCGCACGTCTCGAAGCACATGCGCCCCTCTTCGGTGAGCTGGATGTTCTTGCGGGTGCGCTCGACAAGCCTCACGCCCAGCTCGCGCTCGAGGGCGGCCAGATGCTTGCTCAGCGCGGGCTGCGTGATGTTCAGGCTGTTCGCAGCCTCGGTGAAGTTCAGGCATTGCGCCAGCTTGAGGAACTCTCTGCCGTGTTCGATGTTCATAGCGCCCCTTTGAACCCCCTTGCCAGCATTCTACCATGCGCGTTCCCGCGACAGGCGCCCCGCCCTTCCAGCATACCCGTTTGTCATGATGCGATAACGAAACGGCATGCATACTCGACAAACCATCATGGTCATCAGGCGTGACGGCCCGAAACGTTATTTCCCCATCCCGCAGAGGCCTGCCATGCTTGAAACATGAGGGCGCGGTGCGGCCGGAGGGGGAGGATGCGTCCGGACGCGCGTGGCGCCCCGACGGGCGACCCAGGAAGATGAGGAGGAGAGCATGGGAAAACTCACCATGTCGCGCCGGACGTTCGTGAAGGTTGCGGCCGTCACGTCCGCGGCGGGCGCGGTGGCGGGCGCGTCGCCGGGCCTGGCTGCGGCCGAGACGCCTGCCGACGCATCCGGGGAGGTCAAACGCATCCGCACCGGCTGCCGCGGCTGCGGCAAGATGGAGTGCGGCGTGATCGCGGTCGTGCAGGATGGGCGCGTGGTGCGCGTTGAGGGCGACCCCACGGCGTTCCAGTCCATGGGCAACTGCTGCACGAAGTCTCAGGCCGCCGTGCAGGCGGCGTATCATCCCGACCGGCTGCACTACCCGATGAAGCGCACGAACGACAAGGAATCGGACGATCCCGGCTGGGTGCGCATCAGCTGGGACGAGGCCATTTCGACCATCGTGTCGAAGTTCGACGAGCTGCAGGCCAAGTACGGCGGCGAGAGCCTGTTCGGCATGTGCGGCACCTCGCGCGTGTGGTGCATGTTCGGCGCGTCGAACGGCATGTATCTGTGGGATTCCCCCAACATCGTGCAGGCGTGGCAGATCTGCAAGGGGCCGCGCCACTTCGGCACGCTCATGTGCTCGAGCTTCGCCGACAGCTGGATGGAGACGGTGGCGCATCCGGACGTGTACGTGGCCTGGGGCGGCGCGTCGGAGCTGTCCAACTACGACGACAGCTGCCGCACCACGGTGGACGTGGCCACGCGCGCGAGCACGCACATCTGCGTGGATCCGCGCGAGACGAACATGGGCAAGGAGGCCGAC
>NZ_CBDTNW010000038.1:0-35118 GCF_965361815.1 Rubneribacter sp. | reverse complement strand
GGCGGTGGAGGCCGCGGCCGCCAACGGGATGCTGAGCGAGCGCGCCCTGGAGGAGCTGTCGGCGTGCGCGCGGCCGCGGAGGCTGTGGAGGGCCTGATCGGGTGATCTCATGCAAACGGCCGCCGATGCGCGGCGGCCGTTTGCCGGGTTGTTTGAGCGTGACGCTTTTGCCGCTTCGGCGCTAGTCGTCGATGCCGAACCTCAGCTCGAGGGAGTCTTTCGCGTGGTCAAGCCGATTCTCAATGTAATCGAGCTGGGCTTCGATGGCGCGGTAGCCCTTCCAGTCCAAAGAGCCGCTCTTGTACTCGATCTCCCTTTGGTCATCGTAGAGGTCGATCTCGTTCTCAAGGGCCTCGAAGCGCTGATCGAAGTCGAGGTAGGTGGCTATGGTCGCCGTGCGATCGGCTCCGACCTGCGCGGCGTCGGCCTCCGCGATGAGCGCGTCGGCGCGCGCCGAGAAGTCTTGGGCGGTGGCGTCGGTTATTTGGATGCCCGAGGTTCCGGTGTTGGACGAGTTGGCGGAGCCGTCGCTTGACGACGAGGAGCCGCCGTTCGCCGCCGCGTCGTTCGCCGCTGAGTCATTCGAGCCGGGCGTGTTGGAAGACGACCCCGACGAGGAGCTTTCCCCCGATCCTTGGGACTTCAGCTCCTCTATCTCCCGCTCCAGCTGCGCGATGCGCTGGGCGTCGGCGTTGTTGGACGATGCGCATCCTGCCAGCGCGCCCATGGAGAGCGCGAGCGCCCCTGCGGCAACGGTCAAGGCGGCTTTCTTGGCGAGCGCCGGCGTGTTTTTCATCGTTCGTCTCCTTTCCAGGGGATTCGCGGTGTCCGCACCGTTTTGCCGCGCTGCGTCGCGCGGCTGTGCGGTAACGCCATTATGCACGGCGTAGGGGGTTTGTTCTCAGAATGTTACCGATTCGGCACCTATTATAGAAGGGGCAAGGGGGCGGAGCGCAAAGGGGAGGGTCTCCCATTCGGATTTCAATCTGGGTATTCGGTCGTGACGGCGCAGTGATCGTAGGAGGGAATACAAGTGATTCGGGAGTCGACAAAGCCGAACCGCGAGTATCGACGAGGTTGCGAGGCAGGTTTTCAACGTGGTTTGCAAATCCGTCTTCTCTAGTGGCCAAAAGAAGGAGGCCAATTGTCAATCACGACAAAAAAATCGTGATTGACCAGGCGTTATTGATAACGTATCGTCTATGTTCGGCAGATGGGATTCTGCAAATGTCGCAGGGGTTGCATGCCGGATCCGGGCAAGAGCGCGACCCCTTCCGATTGCTAAGGAAGGAAATCATGAAAATTGAAGCGTATTGCATGAAGTGCAAGGAGAAAAGGGCTATGGAGGACGCGGAGAAAGGGCTCACCAAAAACGGCAAGCCCATAACGAAGGGGAAGTGCCCCGTCTGCGGCTCCATCATTTGCAGGATAGGGAGCGCGAAGTAGCATCCGCGCGCTGGTCTTTCGGGGCAAGCCAAACTCACAAGCACGCCACTGCGCTCATTCAGCTTGTCTCTCCAAAAACCTAACGCCTGCCGGCTTGCCCCAAAAGACCAGCATGTAGGAATCCGACAGTGCCTTTGACTTTGCTACGAGAATATCTCCAGGAGGAACCTATGCGCGCACTTGCGATTCGCCTGTTCGCCTGGCGGTGCGGCTCTCTGCTTCCATGCAAGCAGCTGAAGACAAGGGATGGGTTGTCCGGGGAGGCGAAGGTCCCGCCGTTTGGGCGGGCGCTCGGAAGGGGGGTGGCCTAGCGATGGGGACCCACCCCAAGGGACCCGTCCGGCAGCCGGGTCCGCCTGCGTCCCCCTCGTCGCGCGGCGAGCTGCGCCCGGGCGTTCCCCATGACGACCGCATGCGCACGCTGGCCTTCGCCTTGTTCGAGGCCGGTCACGGATACAAGGCGGTCTCCACCATGACGGGCCTGCCGCGCTCCACCGTGCGCGAGTGGGGGCGGCTGTACCGGACCTTCGGCATGGAGGCCCGCGAGCGGTCCCACGGCGGGAAGAGCTACCCGATAGAGGTGCGCCTTGCGGCGGCGCGGGACGTGGTGGAGGGCGGCATGCCCGTCGCGGAGGCCGCCCGCCGCAACGGGGTGCGCTCCGATGTGTCCGTGTCCGTGTGGGCGAAACGCTACCGCGCTGGCGGTGAGCAGGCCGTGCGCGAGGGCGGTGGACCGCGCGGCCGTCCTCCGGCCTCAGGGTGCTGCGGGGCCGAAGGCGAAGACCCCGCAGCCGACGCTTCTCAGCCTTGATTGCTTTGCGCTCGGCCGGCAGCGGCTTCCTTTGAAATCGAAGGGGGATGGGGGCATGCGGTCATGGACGCAAAGCCGCTTGCCTTGGAGTCGGCTCGAAGGTCTATCATGCGACTTCGCAAGCGACGACAAGGAGGCAGAGAGGTCTATGACGGACATGCGATACGCAAGGCTGGGCTGGTCGGACATCGAGGTGTCGCGGGTGTGCCTAGGCGGCATGAGCTTCGGAAAGCCGTCGGCCGATTTTCACCAGTGGACGGTCGGCCCGGACGACACGCGCGAGATCATCGCGCATGCGCTGGATGCGGGCGTCAACTTCATCGACACGGCCAACACCTACGCCCATGGCACCAGCGAGGAGTACATCGGCCAGGCGCTGGCTCGCCTGGGCGTGCCGCGCGATGAGGTGGTGCTGGCCAGTAAAGTGTACTTCAACGAGGGACGGCTTTCGCGCGCGGCCATCCTGCGCGAGATCGACGGCACGCTCAAGCGTCTGCAGACCGACTACCTGGATCTGTACATCATCCATCGCTTCGACTACGGCACGCCCGTCGAGGAAACGCTGGAGGCGCTCGACTCGCTTGTGCGCGCGGGCAAGGTGCGCGCGCTGGGGGCCAGCGCCATGTACGCCTACCAGTTCCACACCATGCAGGTTGCGGCCGAGCGCAACGGCTGGACGAAGTTCACCAGCATGCAGAGCCACTACAACCTGCTCTACCGCGAGGACGAGCGCGAGCTGATCCCTGTGTGCCGCCAGTTCGACGTGGCGCTCACGCCGTACAGCCCCCTGGCATCAGGACACCTTGCGCGGCCCGATTGGGAGTCCTCCACGGTGCGCGGCGCCACCGACGCCGTGGTGCGCAACAAGTACGATGCGGCACGCGACCAGGACCTTCCCATTGTGGCGCGCGTGGCCGAGGTGGCTTCTGCGCACGGTGTGCCCATGGCGCAGGTGGCGCTTGCCTGGCAGTGGGCGCGCGGCGTGGAGGCCCCCATCGTGGGGTGCTCAAGCCCCGCGCGCGTGGACGACGCCGTTGCCGCGCTCTCGGTGACGCTTTCTGCGGACGAGGTGGCGTACTTGGAAGAGCCCTACACCGCCCACGAGCTGGTGGGCCCGCTCGCCCGTCCCGGCGAAAAACCCCTCGCCGGCACCACCGACCCCAACAAGAAGTAGGCCGCATGGTTTCTCCGCAGTTGGTGGGCTATCTCTTGCGCCATAGCGTTTTCGAGCGCGGATCCGAAGTTCATGGATGAGGCGCGGTTGAAGATGTCGATGCCGGCTCCAGACATTGCCAGGACGGCGCCTGGAAAGACGCTTAGATAAAACTAGAGCTAGTCCCAGCAGGGTCGGCCTTATTCCCCTTTTCCTCGGACAGGTTGCTACGAAATTACTCCGAAATATTTTTCGGAGTAATTTCGTAGTACTGGTGCGGATCCCGAGCGTTGTTTCCATGCCAAGTTAGAAGCCCTCTATTTGATAGCGCCTTCAGAACGCCGGATGCCGTTCGCGTCGTGATGTCTCTGCTTGCAGCCAATCCCTTTGTCGTTACACGTCCTTTCTCTGCCGCCAATCGCATCGCCGCAATCTCGTTTAGTTCGCGCACCCAATCGAAGGCCATGAAAACTTTGGCTATGGAGGGATTTCGTGAGTATCTGGTATAGCGCATGTTCTCTGGTGTCACAATGTTCGGAAGGCTGCCAGGACTCTGTATCTCCATCCTGTCATCGAATATGTAAACTCGGATGTACTCGCCTCGAATGGAGTAGTCTCTGTGGGCGACGGCGTTGACGAGGCCTCCGAAATAGTACTCGCCCTCGTCGTTTCCGCGCCTTCCTTTCTCGCTTCGTACCGTGCTTGCCCTACCCGAACGCCTCCCGCGCCTGCTCAAGGAACGCCTCGCAGGCGCGGGTGCGCATGCCGGAAGGCTTCCAGACCAGGTAGGAGGGCATATCCAGCTCCATCTCCAGCGGTCGGGACGTCAGGCCCGAGCCGGCGGGTGTGGCCACCAGGCCGTCCAGCGAAACAGCGCATCCCATGCCCGCGCGCACCATGCGCGAGGCGTTGTACGGCAGATCGAACTGCGCCACCATGTTGAGGCGGCCGCCTTCCGCGCGCGGCAGTTCGCCTCCTAAAAGGCCGCTTTTCCGGAAGCTTAAAGGCGCGAGGAGGTCCTCTTGCGCAAGGTCGTCCAGCGTCACGACGTCGCGGTCCGCCAACGGCGAATCATCGCGCATGATCACAACGGCGCGTTCCTCGGTGGGCAGGCGCACGGCGTCAAGGCCCCAGCTGCCGTCCAGTCGCAGCACCAAGCCGAAATCCAGCAGCCCGCGGTTGATGCGCTCGGCCACGCTTTCCGCGAGGTCGCTGGAAATCTGGAAGGCGACGGCGGGGTGGTGGCTGCGGAACTGCCGCATGAGGCGCGCCAGCACGTCAACCGCCCGCGTCTCCGCGCAGCCTATGCGGATCTCGCCCGCCAGCGCGTCGCGTCCCGCCGCCAGCTCCGACTTCGCGATGTTTGCCAGGCTGAGCAGCTCGGCCGCGCGCCGGCGCAGCAGCATGCCGTCCTCGGTGAGCGTGATGCCCCTGCGTCCGCGCAGGAACAACGTGGTGCCCAGCTCGCGTTCCAGATCCATGAGTTGGCGCGAGAGCGTGGGCTGCGACACGTGCAGCGCCTCGGCCGCCGCCGACACGCTGCCTTCCTGCGCCAGCGTTAGGAAGTACTCCAGCACCCTCAACTCCATAGCCGCCTCCTCTTCCTCCCGGCGCCGCGGTATGCTTGTTCTTGCTGGCGGTGACCGGTCATGCTCTCGTCTGTTTCGCGACGTCTTGCTGCGTGCTCGCCTGGCGACAAACGCTGCGCGTCGATAGCCGCACGTCCATCTCGGCAGCGAACGCCGTGCGCCGGCATGCTGCCCATCCCGGCGGCGAACGCCGTGCGCCCGCTTTGCTGTCAGCATGCTGCTGTTCGCCCCGAAGCCGCAGCACTGCCCGCTTTGCTTCTTATAGTATTCGTTCAATGAATACTATTCTTTCACTATAGGTATTGTACATGCCAAAATGCAAAGCGTACGCTGGAAGCATCCAACGTGAAAGGAGCCCCTTATGACCGCAGACGCCCGTGCCGCGTTCGAAGCCGCCAGCATCTTCCCCATCGGCCAGCCCAACGACGCCTACGCCCAGTACTTCGACGGCCAAAGCTACCTCGCGCCCGTGAGCACCAATCAGGTGCCTATATTCAATGTGACGTTTGAGCCGGGCTGTCGCAACCACTGGCACATCCACCATGCTGCGAAGGGCGGCGGGCAGCTGCTCGTCTGCGTGGCGGGCCACGGTTGGTACCAGGAGTGGGGCCAGCCCGCCCGCGCGCTCAAGCCGGGCGATGTGGTGAACATTCCTGCCGAAGTGAAGCATTGGCACGGCGCTGCCGCCGACAGCTGGTTCAGCCACCTGGCCATCGAGGTGGAAGGCGAGGAGACCAGCAACGAATGGTGCGAGCCGGTGAACCCTGCCGAGTACGAGAAGCTGGCGTAGATCGCGCCGATCAAGCGCGGCCTCCGGATGCTCGCGGCTCCGCTCGACCGCATCGCCCGTGCCTCGTTTCTCCAAATGCGACACGCGCCGCTTTGCTTGGATTTCGACCTCCTCCGCAGGCGCAGGCGACTCTCGGGCGTGCCGGGGCGCGCCTCTTGCGCGACGGCCTGGCGTTGAGCATTGTCGGGTCGTGCTACACTTTCCCCATGACGTCCTACACCACCATAGCCGGCCGCGCCGTCGCGGAGATAGAGGAGAAGAAGAGCCGCTTCATCGCCAGCCTTGCGCACGTGGAGACGGAGGAGGAAGCGCTCGCCTTCCTGGAGGAGGTGCGCGCGGCCAACCGCATGGCGCGCCACAACGTGTACGCCTACGTGCTGCGCGAAGGCGGCGCGGGCGCGGCGGGCCGCGTGCGGTACTCCGACGACGGCGAGCCGCAGAAAACCGCCGGCCTGCCCACGCTCGAGGTGCTGCAGCATGCGGGCCTCACCGACGTCGTCGCGGTGGTCACGCGCTATTTCGGCGGCGTGCTGCTGGGCACGGGCGGGCTGGTGCGCGCTTACACCCAGGCCGTGCAGGCAGGTGTGGAAGCGGCCGAGCTGGTGGTGGTGTCGCGCTGCGTTGATCTGGAGGTGCGTACGTCGTATGCGCGCTACGAGCAGCTGGTGCGCATCGCGTCCGACTGCGGCGCGAAGGTGCTCGACACGTCGTTTTCCGACGAGGTGGCTCTGTGGTTGCGCATGCTTGACGGCACGCAGCCTCCCTTCCTCGCCAAACTCACCGAACTCGAACGCGGCCAAGAACGCGTGCGCGTGAGCGCCCCCGTGGACGCCGCGTTCTAACGCTTGCTGGATGGTGGGTTTACCCGTGCTGCGTCGGCCTTTTCAGTGAGAGCACGTTGGCGATAGCAAAGACGCGTTGCAGCGCGCTGGTAGAATGGTCACCAGAAAGGGAGGGGAGGCTCCGGCATGGAAAACGTCGAATAACCCATCAACCCCGACGCCGAACGGCACCCCAAGCTCCTGCTGACCGTCGAGCAACAGATAGCCCACATGAAGTCCAAGGGCATAACCTTCAACCTCTGCAGCGAGGATGAGGCTGCCGCCTACCTGACTGACCGCACCTATTTCTTCAAGCTCTATGCATACCGAGACCTCTTCGAGAGGCGCATGGGCGGTCCGCGCGACGGGCAGTGCATCGGGCTTGACTCCAGGCATTTGATGCGGCTTTCCTCGGTTGATCGGACATTACGCTATGTTCTGCTGCCCTGAACCCTGGATGTCGAGCACTACGCCAGGGTCAGGCTCATGCGGGAGGTGATGCGGCGCGAAAGCGAGGATGGCTACTCCGTCGTCTCCGGCTACATGACGGGCCTCAACCACGCCGAGCGCCGTCGGCGCGAGGGCGAGGTCCGGGCGCTTGCGCCCGACGCCTATTGCGGCGACTTGGTACGCAAGTACACTCTGCCCGACCAGATGCCCCTGCGGGCGTTCCTGGAGCTCGTCTCGTTCGGCACTCTCATCGACCTGTAACTGTTCTGCGCCGACCGCTGGGATGATGGGGGAATGCGCGACGAGCACTACCTGCTCCGCCAAGCGAAAGCGGTGCGCAACGCCTGCGCCCACCCGTCAAACATGCTTAACGGGTTCTCCCGCACCGAAGGCGCCGTAGCTACCAATGCGCGCGTTAGCGATGCGCTCGTGGAAGCGGGGATCTCACGGCGCGTGCGTGCGGCAAAGATGCGCAATCCTCGCTTGCAACAGATTGCGACGCTGCTCTTCCTTCATGCTCGGATCGTACCCGAGGGTGCTGGCCGCTCCCGCGCCAAGACCGACTTGGGCATGCTTCGGGGCGTCATGGACGAAACCCTCGGAACCCTCTCTGGCAACGACGCTGTGCGCTCGTCCTTTGAATTCCTTTCAAACATCATTTTACATTTCTTTCAGAAAAAAATAAAATGATGATGAAGTGATTGGAGGCAGACAATGGAAAACGTTCCGCGCTACTTGTTTTCGATGCCATTGGAGATTAAAGCAGATGATGTCGCAAACAAAATTCCACGACGCTTTTCCGAGGAGTTTCAGCTGGTAGCTGCCAATCTTGGTGACAGCGTTCAAGAGTTTTTGATTGCGGTTGCCATTGGGCGTCCAACGGTATTATCTTCGAGATCTCTCGTGCGTGCTGTTGCAAAGGTTGATCCACGGCGCGTCGCTGTGTGTTCGCCCTATTTGGATAGCGGAATAATGAGAGCGCTTGCCTCCGAAAGAATCGCCTATATTAAAGATGCCAACAACGTATTTCTGCCATTTTTAGGGTTGGCAGCGTCGCCAACCCTTGAAGGGCGGGCAGCAAAGCAGATGTCTCCTCATACCCAAAGAATAGTTCTCAATCTTATAGCTGGCAGATGGGACGGGCTGACGGCTGGAGAGCTTGCCAAAGCTGCAAGCGTTAGTAGATCAACGATTACGAATTGTCTTGCAGAAATAGAAGCGATTTTGCCGTCTTCGTTATCTACCGAATGGAAACGGCGGGTGCTGAGAAATCCAGGAATGTCCAAGGACAGGATCCTTGAGGTGTTCGAGCCATATCTTATCTCGCCCGTAAAGGAAAGGAAGCTCTTAAAGGGAAAAGATTCGCTTGAAGCTTTGCAGCATGCCGGAGCTTTGCTTTCGGGAGAAAGCGCGCTGCCGTATTATTCCGATCTTGCGCACGACGCGAGCGTTTTAAGAGTGGCCGTGTATCGCAAGAAACTAACCCAGATAAAAGAAGAGGCGGGAAGCCGCTGGGTCGAGACCGAATGGTTTGAGGTGCCCGATATTATTGTGGAGGAGTGGGCTTACGACCTTGACGGCTTTAATGCAGCATCTAAAGCATCAACGGGGTTTTGCTCGATTGACGCGCTTGGTCTTTACGCCGAGATGAGGGACGAAGGAAAAAACGATGTGCGACTTGCCGATGCTGTAGCGCAACTGAGGGAGGCGGCATGCCAACAGTAACGGGTATTGATAAGTTCCGAGAGGCCATGCTCGGCCACGAGAAGGAGTACGTTCTCATTGGCGGAGGTGCGTGCAGCATTCTATTCGATGAGGTGGGCGATACCTTTCGTCTGACGAAAGATTTGGACGTGGGTGTGCTGGTGGATGACTGCGATCCGTCGTTTGGTCGTGCGATTTGGGGTTTTGTGCGCAGCGGTGGCTATGAAGCATGGAAGCGCAAAGAGGGGAATTGCGTCTATTATAGATTTGTTCTTCCGTCCGGGAGTCCGAATGTGGGTGAGTACCCGGGTGAAATCGAGTTGTTCGCGAGGCGTCCTGACTTTGTGCTCGAAAATGAGGGGTCGCATATTGCACCCCTATCGTTTGACGAGACGGTATCAAGCTTGTCTGCCATTATTTTGAATGACGGGTACTACGATTTCATTAGAGCAAATGCGGAATCTATAGGGGGCATCACTACGTTATCGGCTTTGCACATTATTCCGCTTAAAATGCGAGCGCATGTGGATAACTGGCGTTTGCATGATGAAGGAAAGCAGATTTCCGAGAAGGTGCTTAAAAAGCACAGGAATGATGTTGTCAAACTTTCGGATCTGTTGCCTGCCGATGCCCGATTGGAGCTTGGCGGCCAGTTGAGGGTCGATGCCGAACTGTTTTTGACGGATCTTAGGGAGCATGCATCGCGCGAGAACAGCCGAAAGAAGCGAGCGATACTAGAAGAGACGCTCGAATTTCTATACGGTGTTTATTTGTAGTGAAGGGGAGTGGCGCCAACGGACCTCAGCGTGTTGCGCGTCCGTCCGCCCATCAACTCCCCTATAATAGGGCGCATGGCGCGCAATCGACAGCTCATACTTAATCGCTACCGGCCCATCGAAGAGGCGGGCGCGGGTGGCTTTGGCTCCGTGCAGGTGGCGTGGGACACGCGCATCCAGCGTCGGGTGGCCATCAAGTGCATCGAGTTGGACGAGGTGGACATGGCGCGTATGGCGTTTCCGAGGGGAGGGGCTGACGCGGCTGCTGTCGAGCGTGCGGGGATGAGTGCGGACGATCCGACGCAAGTCCTTTCCGGCATTTCCGCCGCTCCCACCGTCTCCGTCGACCCCGTATTCGCCGACGATGACGACGAAGCCGACCTCTTCTCGCCAGCCGGCCGCTCCGTCAGCATGCTCGGCAACGATCCCTTCGCGCGTTCGCTTGCGCACGTGCCCGGCCTTGACGAGGCGCGCACGGCTGCCATGCTCTCCGACGCCAGCATCGTGGCGGTGTACGATTTCGAGGTGCAGGGTTCCACGGCCTACCTCATCATGGAGTACGTGGAGGGCATGTCGCTTGGCGAGTTCATGCGCCGCTACGACGATCGCATGAACCTGGACATCATCGCGGCCGTGTTCTCGGCGGTGTCGCACGCGTTGGAGGTGGCGCACGCCAACCAGGTGCTCCACCTGGACATCAAGCCCGACAACATCCTCATCAATCGGCAGGGCCAGGTGAAGGTGACCGACTTCGGCTTGGCCACGCTGGCTGACGCGTCCGGGTTCGGCACGGCCGGCGGCGGGACCATCGGCTACATGCCGCTTGAGCAGATGCGCCAGGAAACCCTCGACGTGCGCTGCGACGAGTGGGCGCTGGCCTCGGTGACCTACGAAATGCTGGCGGGGGAGAACCCGTTCCTCGCGCCCGATCTGGAGCGCGCGGAGGCGGCCATCGAGGACGCGGAGCTGGTGCTGCCCTCGCTGTGCTGGGATAACCTCGATGCCGCCCTGGACGACGTGGTGTTCTACGCCCTGGACCCCGACCGCGAGGAGCGCTACGCCACGGTGACCGACTTCGCCGAGGAACTGGAGCCGTTCCTCGGCGACCCGAAGCGCGGCGGGCGCGAGCTGGCCTCCATCGTGGGCCACGCGGACGAGGGGGGCGACCTTGCCGACGACGACGCCGAAGCCGCCGTGCCGCCCGCCCCGCGCGTGCCCCTGCGCGAGCGCATCGCGCCCTGGCACCGCGCCGTCGCCGCGCGCGTGCTGGCGGCGGCGGGTTCGGGGTTCACGGCGTTCGTTGCGCTGGGGAACATCCCGCAAACAAGCGGCTTGGACAGCCCGTTGTTCTGGGGGTTGCTGGCGCTTGTCGCGCTTGCGGGCGCGTTCAAGCCGCATCTGGGCGCGCTGCTCGCATATGGGTCGCTCGCTGCGGCGCTCGTCGTTCAGGGGGCGCCGGCTGCAGGCTGCGTGCTGCTGGTGGCGGCTATCGCGTGGTGGTATTTCGTCGCGCGAGAGGGCGACGCCGAGGCCAACGCCGCCTTCGCCGTTCCGCTTGCTGGAGCGCTTGGCGGCGGGCAGCTTGCGCCGCTTGCGGCCGGTTTTTGCCTGCCGCCTGCCCGCGCGTTGGGAACGACGGCGTTCTCCCTGTTGGCAGCCGTCATTTTTGCCGCGTTCGGATCGGGTTCGCTCATGGGGTGGGATGCGCCTGCGTACCTCGCGTTTAACGGCGCAAGCGCGCAAGCCGTCCTTGGGGCGCTGCTTGCGCAGCCGGCGCTGTGGTGCGTGGCGGCCAGCTGGCTGGTGGCGGCGTTCGCGCTCTCCCTGGTTCGGCTGCGGCCTACGCGCGCGTTCGCGGTGGTGGGCGTGGCATGCGCGGGCGCGGTGCTCGTGGCAGGCATCTGCGCCGCCGCCTGGGTTGCGTCAAGCGGTCTCACCTGGCTGCCCTCCACCTACAATCTGGCAGCCACCCTCATCCCCATCGCCCTCACGCTGGCAACCTGCGTCCTCGTGCCCGACTATGCCCACAGCGGCGAAACGTCTTAGCGTGAATCTATCTTCACTAGACGAATTCACGCTAATGGCCCAGCGTCAAAAGATCCCGATTGATTGGCGTGCCGGGATCGCAGGGTGTCGATATGCGCTTGAAAATGTCCTCCAAAGCACGGAGATCGCGATTTTCGGCAGCAAGCCTGCTTGCTTCATCGTTTTCTTTGCCGCTTACCGTTCGCCAGTCTAAATCGTATCCCGCTTCATGACAGAGCAGCGTCCAGAAAAGGCGTTGCACCCTGCCGTTTCCTTCCCGAAAAGGATGAACGAAGTTGTAATTGTCGTAGTGGTAGGCAAGATGCCGGGCAAAATCGCAAAGATGCATTCCTGCGAGCATACCGTCTTTTTCAAGCTCGGTTCGGGACCATTCCATGCCGAGAGGAATGTTTGCAGAAGGAAGAAAGTACTCTGCACCGTCGGTATTTTTGCGGATCTCAACTGTGCGCACTTTGCCAGCCCAATCGTAAATATCTTGGAACAGCGTTTGATGCAGCACGCAAAAATCGTTGAGAGTGCCTGTCATGCGGGGAATGGGGCGTTCGAAGAATTCGTTCATTCGCAGTGCGACAAATTCCCCTTCAGCATTCCGAAGCTCTGCATATGTTGATGCGCCTAGCAGATTGCGCAAAACGCCCGTTGCAGAATCAAGGTAGGGATCGACAAACTGTTCAGGCATGTGTGGTTTCAGCCTCATCCTTGCGTGCTCGCCAACGACGCTTCGTCCTTGCCATAAGTTCTTCGATGGTGAAATTTCCTTCTACGTACTGCTCGGCATCGTGGCGGAACTCGGTGGAAACGTACGCTCCCTCCATCTCGCCTGAGTGAATCGCTTCTTCCATGATTCGTTTGCGGTCCATGGGGGCCTCCCGTTATCGCAGGATCATCGGGCTTTCGCTCATTCGCTCCATACGTGCCTTACAGCAGCTCGCACACCTTGCCCAACAGCGGTTCGAAGCTGACGCCGCGGTCGCGGAAGGCGGGCTGCTGGGCGCTCACGATCATGGCGTCGTGCACGAGGTTGCCGGCAAACGCCACGGCCTCTTGGAGCGAGCGTCCGGCCATGACGGCGGCCATCAGGCACGACGCGTACAAATCGCCCGTGCCGTGCAGCATGTAGGGCAGATACTCGTTGTGCACCTCCACGATGTTCATGTCCTCACCGCCCACGAAGTTGCGGATGCACGTCTCGCCCTCGCGTTGGATGCCTTTGAGCACCACGTGCTTGGCGCCCTTGGCCACCAGCGCGTCCACCAGGCGTTTCGCCTCCGCATCCGAGATGTCCGTGCCGCCCCACGCATCACCGATGGGCTCGCCTAAGATGATGGCCGCCTCCGTGAGGTTGGGCGTCAGGATGTCGGCGCCACAGGCCAACTCGGCCATGGCGTTGCAGAGTTCGGGCGTGTAGGTGGGGTACACCTTGCCATGGTCGGCCATCACGGGATCGACCACGCGCAGCGCGTTTGGGTACATCGCGTACAGGTCGCGGATGCGGTCCACCTGCTCGGGCGCGCCCAAAAATCCGGAATACACCGCGTCTATCTCCACGCCGATGCCCTTCCAGGCGTTCAGGTAGTCGGCCAGGATCTCGGTGGTGTCGTGCATGTACCAGCCGGGGAACGCCGTATGCGACGAGAACAGCCCCGTCGGCACGGGGCACACGTCGCAGCCTGCGGCCGACAGCACCGGTATGGCCACGCCCAGCGAGCACTTGCCGTAGCCGCACAGGTCATGGACGGCCGCCACGCGGGGAATGTAGGCGCCTTCGCGGCGGTAGAGGTACGTGTCGTTGTGCTGCATGGGGAATCTCTCCTGATCGAATCGGTTGCATTTGCTGGACGGCGCCTTGCCGTCGGGGGGCGACGACGCTTGGGCGCTTGCGTCGGCGAAGGGGGTGGGCGAGCGTCGGAAGGGGGTGACCGTGCCGCCGCAGGCGGCGCGCAGGCGATTGCGTCGGCGCCTGCGGCAAGCGGCCCGCCGCATCGTCCAAGGCAAGCGGCCCGCCGCGCCGTCGGTGCAGGCAGCCCGCCATGCCCGTGGCGGCAATGCGCGGTCCGCTTGTCGCCGCAGGCATCTACCGCCCGCCGCGAGCGCGGGTCACGCGACGCTACTTGCCGTCTTCGTCATCGTCGTCGAAAAACGACCAGTCGTCCTCGTCCGGCTCGTGGTTCACGTACATCTTGCGCGTGCGGCGCTCCATGATGATGCAGGCGATAAGGCTTAACACGAGCCCCGCTCCCACCAGGCATCCGATGCCGGCGTACGTCTCGAAAAGAAAGTGATACAGCGCACCAAGATCCATGGTTACCTCGTTGCTCGACTCAGGCGGATGCTACCGCCGCGTAACGTTTTGCAGTCCAACGTTAGAGTATACTATGCCAGTCCAGTTCCGCCATGGATTGGTTCTGATATTCCTTTATTCTTTTGGAGCGGCGGGGGAAGCTGAGGGGCGGGCTCATGCGCACGGTGATCAGGGGCGAGAAGGTCCGCCGCGTCGCCGTTGCGGCGGCTGTTGCGGCGGCGGCCCTGCTTGTTGCGGCTGCGGTGCTGTCGCTGACGTCGTTCATCGACCGCAAGCTCAATCAAAGCGCCGAAGAGCAAATCGTCTCCTTCACCGAACAGGCTGCAGACGGCGTGGCCGATCGCGTGCTCATGGTGCAGGACGCCATCGGCGCGTTCACCGTCCAGTCGTCCGATCCCTCTGCGGTTCTGCCCGCCCTCCGCGCGCTGCGGGAGCGCGTGGGCCTTGCGTATGTCGCGTTCGCCGGCATGGATGGGACGGGGCTTGCGGACGACGGCTCCGCGTTCGACGCCGGCCTGCTCGATCAGCCGGAGACGGCGCTGTCCCAGGGGCTTCCGTCGTATTCGGCCACCTTCGCGAACGAGGACGGGCGGCGCGTGCGCTTGGCCCAAACTCCCCTGTACCTGGACGGCCGGCAGGTCGGCGCGCTGTACGCGCAGATCCCCCTCGACCTGTTCGCCGTGTCCGACCGTCTGGACGCGTTCGGCGGGGGCGGCTCCTTCGTCCTGTTCCAGGCCGATTCGGGGGAGATCCTCGTGCCCCCGACGGACCGCGCCGCCACGCCCGTGGAGGAGGGTTCCATCCTGTACGACTTCCTGGCGAAGTCCGCCGACGACAACCCGTCCGCCTCCCAAGGGGGAGCGTCTGCCAGCAGCATGCTTCTGGACCTTTGGTCCCGGCAAGGTGCGGGCCTGCCGGATTTGCTCGGCATCGTGGATGCTGGGCAAAGCGGCATCGTCACCGCTCCGGTGGACGGGCGGGCGTCGTATGTGTGCGTCGCTCCCGTCGTCAACGGAAGCTGGTACGTGTGCGCCGTGGTGCCGGTCGAGAGCGTGCGCGCGGAGGCGTCCGTTGTCGCCGCCACGTTCTTGGCGGTGTTCGGCATTGTGCTCGCGTGCCTGATCGTCGCATGCCTTGCGGGGTTCGCTGCGTACCGTCGTCGCGTCCGCGAGCGCAATGTGAGGACGTTGACGCAGCTTTACCAGGCGCTTTCCGACTGCGTGGACCTGTCGGTCAGCCTGTATTCGCCCGGCGACGGGAAGATCACGCCCATCGCGTCGAAGGCCGTCAACGTCGTGGGCCGCGCCCTGGACGATTTCCTTGCCGGTGCGCAGGCGGCCGACGGGACGGAGCTGTCGGACGAAGGGGCCAACCTGTTTGCCCGCGTGAAGAAGGGCCTGGTCGCAGAGCTTGAGCAGGGCGAGTTCTCCTATCGTGTGCCGGAGGGGCTTGAGCGCTGGGCGTCCTACACCGTCAAGCCCATCGAGTTCGACGGCAAATCCCAGGTGCTTGTCGTGCTGCGCGACTCCACCGCCAGCAAGCACGTGCAGCTGTCCCTGCAGGACGCCATGGACGCGGCCGAGTCGGCCAACCAGGCGAAAAGCGAGTTTCTTTCGCGCATGAGCCACGAGATCCGCACGCCCATGAACGCCATTGTCGGCATGCTCCAGATCGCTCGCGGCAACGTCGATGACGCCGACAAGATGCAGGTGAACCTGTCCAAGATAGGCTCGGCGTCCGATCATCTGCTGGGGCTTGTCAACGACGTGCTGGACCTTTCGAAGATAGAGGACGGCAAGATGGTGCTGGCGGACAACCCGTTTCGCCTGACCGACCTGATTGACGACGTGGCCCGTGTCGTGCGTCCGCAATGCGACCAGCGCCGGCAGAAGTTCGTGGTCCGCACGTCCGCCCACGCGCGCGCCATGTACCGAGGCGATGCGATGCGCTTGCGGCAACTGCTGGTCAACTTGCCGTCGAACGCGGCGAAGTACACGCCCGAGGGCGGTCGCGTGACGCTCAAGACCGAGGTGGCGCCCTCTTCGGCGGCGGATTTGCGCCAAGTGACGTTCGTGGTGTCGGACAACGGCATAGGCATGTCGCAGGAGTTTTTGGAGCTTCTGTTCGAGCCGTTCACCATGGAGGGACGCTCGCGCGCGCAGGGCACGGGCCTGGGCATGTCCATTGTGAAGAGCATCGTGACGCTGCTGGGCGGCGGCATAGAGGTGGATTCCGTTGTGGGGGAGGGGACCACGTTCACGGTGACGTTCAACATGCGCACGGCCTCCGAGGCAAAGCGGGAGGTCGCCAGCGTGCCTGGGAACGGGATGCCCGGCGCGTGCGACGCGGAGGGCTTGTGCGTGCTGGTGGCCGAGGACAACGAGCTTAACGCCGAAATCGTCTGCGAGCTTCTGTCGGACGCGGGGTTGGTCGTTGATCTTGCGCGCAACGGCGAGGAGGCGTGCGATTTGTTCGGGGCATCGCCTGTCGGGCGCTACGATGCCGTGCTCATGGACGTGCAGATGCCCCGGATGGACGGGTACCAGGCAACGCGTTGCATTCGCGCCCTCGACCGGCCGGATGCGGCCGATGTGCCCATCATCGCCATGTCGGCCAACGCGTTTTCCCAGGATGTGGACGCTTCGCTCGCTTGCGGAATGAACGCTCACCTGTCAAAGCCCATCGACATTCGTCGCGTGCTGGAAACCCTTGCCGAACACGCGCAGGCTCGCCGTGTTGCCGCGTCCGATGCCGGCGCTGCCGATGGCGACGACCTTACGCCCGATGCTGGCGCTGTCGGCGGCGACGGTCTTGCGCCCGATGTTGGTTAACGTCTCTGGTGGGCCCTCCGACGCGGATGCCCGCCCCGCTGGCGCGGGACGTTCGAGGAGCTGTGCGAGCAGCTGCCCAGCAAGGACCGCGGCAATCCAGCCGCGCGAGGTGGCCGGAGGCTGACAGTTGGCGTCCGGCGCTGTCCGCCTCCTTGCGCCCGCGCCCGCTGTCCGCTCCCGCGCCGATGGGCCCTCCGGCGCCGGGGGGGGGGGTCCGCTTCCGCGCCCTCGTCCCGGCCGAGGCCCGGCTTCGCGTCGCCTTTCCCGCCGGCCTGTGGCCGAGGCCCGGCCTCGCGTCGTTCCGTTCGCTCCGGCCGAGGCCCGGCTCCGCCCCGCCCGCCGGCCTGCGGCCGAGGTTCCGGCTCCGCGCCCCTGCCCGTCCGCCGGTTCATGATCGCAAAATGCGCGAAAAATCCCCTCGCTTGGTCAAAATCTGGGCAAGTCGGGGGATTTTTCTCCTTTTTTGAACTACTATGCAATAACATATAGTTTTTCATCAGGCATTTTGGAAAACGCTTCCCTGGACGCCTCGGGAAAACCCCCGACTTGCCCGGATTTTGACCATCTCGGCGAATTTTCGCGTATCGGAGGGCGCCCGAAGGTGCTGCCTCGGCCTCGCCTCAGCCTCGCCGGCGGCTGAGCAGCATTGTGCGAAGCCGCAGTCGCCTTTCAGGGAAATCCGCCATGCGAATCCGTAGCCGCTTTCCCATGCGCTTTGCCAGCAAGCTGGCTATCTCGTCGAAATCGAAAGTGCTTTTCAACTGGGCGTTTGTGAGGGTAACCACGTAGATGCCCTCCTGCCCCAGGCTGCTCCTCCGCTTCGAGTCGCGCGAGATCCTCCGCTCGCCGGTATGGTGCAGGTCGCTGTCGTACTCCACGGCCAGCTTATACGCGGGCCAGTACAGATCGCAGAACAGCTCTTTGGCGGCAACGCCGAACGGCGTGTGCTCCCTGACCGGCACCTTGCTGTTCATGTGCGGAAGCTCTAGCCCGTATCCGCCCAAGGCGTGGGGCAGGCACAGCAAGGTGGTTGTCGTGGTTTCGCGCGGAGAGGCGGAGCGGCTCACAACGTAGCGCATCGCCGCGCGCATGGTCGCCGCGCCGCGCACCTGGCCTATTCGGCTGGCGAACGCGCGCAGCTTGGCGGGCGTGGTGACGGGGCGCGCTTCCGTGAAGCCGTTCGGGGCCGTCGGATTGAGGCGGTAGAAGCCGCACAGTTCGTCGGCGAGTTCGACAAGGAGGGGGAGCGGCATGGAGCAGGCCATCTGCAACACGCACAGCTCCGGGGAGCTGACGTATAGCCGATGGGCCACCCTCGCGAACGCGCGAGCGGGCATGAGGCCGGTCATAACGTGGCAGACCAGATGCGTAGACGAGTGGCACGCCGATCGGTCGGCCGCCACGATGTGCAGCGGGTCGGAACGCATTCCGTACCGCGAGCAGCCAAGCTCGGCGATGTCGCGCAGGCTGGTCATACAGTTCGCAAGCGCAAGTGAGCGCGACGAGCGCTCCTCCGTCGCGTCCAGCGGATGCGCGCGCCAATACTCAAGAGCCGAGGCGTGTCCCACAAAGAGGTTCATGCCGCCAGCCTATCATGCGCCTGCTCGTCGTTGACCTTGGGAAGAAGAATTCCTGAGAAACTGCGCGAAACCAATCGTCTCGGCCTCCTTCGCTGCGCCCCTTCTCTGTTCCGCATACGCGTTATTTTTCTCAGATGGTCAAAATCGGGGCAAATCGGGGGATTTTTCAGCTCCGAACAGAGAAGCGATTTCCGTGAACAGGGCTTTTGTCGAAATCCGCGGCCCTGGGGACCGAAAAATCCCCGACTTGCCCCAATTTTGACCACTAGAGGCTGAAAAACGTGCATTGGGGTTCCGAACTGTATTGGGGTTCCGAGTCGCATCTTCTTCTCAGGTGCGAACGCGCCGAAACCTCGCCGAACGCTCTCCCCTCCCCCAAGCTTCCCTCCCCGTATCGCCTCCGCCCCTCCCGAGCCACCCCTCCCCGTATCGCCTCCGCCCCCCTGACGCCCCCGGCGTTTCCCGCCGCACCGTCCAAGGCGGCGCGGAACCTTCGACCCTTCAACCCTTAAGACTCGTCGCAGCCGCTCACGAACCCGCTAGCTGCGCGCCCGCAGTGCGTTATACTGGGCAGATCAACATATCCGACCGGAGAAGGAGCGCGACCATGCTCGACATCAAGTTCGTCCGCGACAACCAGGAAGCCGTCGCCCAAGCGATGAGGAACCGCAACGCTTCGTGGGACGCGTCGCGCTTCTCCCAGCTAGACGAGGCGCGTCGCGCCGCCATCGCCAAAGAGGAGGCGCTGCAGGCCGAGCGCAACGCCACGTCCAAGTCCATCGGCCAGATGATGGCCGCCGGCCAGAAAGACGAGGCCGAAGCCGCCAAGGAGCGTGTTCGCGCCATCAACGACGAGCTGTCCGCCATCGGCGCCGAGCGCGAGCAGGCCGACGCCGAGCTGCGCGACCTGCTGCTGCGCACGCCCAACATGCCGGCCGACACCACCCCCGTCGGGGCCGACGAGAACGACAATCCCGAGGTGCGCCGCTGGGGCACACCGCGCGACTTCGAGGCCGAGGGCATCCAGATGAAGCCGCATTGGGATCTGGGTCCGGAGCTGGGCATCATCGACTTCGAGCGCGCGGTGAAACTCGCGCGCAGCCGCTTCATCCTGCTGGGCGGCCTGGGTGCCCGCCTGGAGCGCGCGCTCATCAACTTCATGGCCGACACGCACACTTCCCGCGGCTACAAAGAATGGTGGTGCCCGGCCATGGCCAACGCCGAAACGCTCACCGGCACAGGACAGCTGCCTAAGTTCGAGGAGGACCTGTTCCACACCACGGAGGGCCTCTACCTCATTCCCACGGCCGAAGTACAGCTCACCAACATCCACGCCGGCGAAGTGCTGGACGCCGACCAGCTGCCGCTCAAGTACTGCGCGTTCACCCCGTGCTTCCGCGAGGAGGCCGGCAGCGCGGGCCGCGACACGCGCGGCCTCATCCGCGTGCACCAGTTCGACAAGGTGGAGATGGTGAAGTACTCCAAGCCCGAGGAAAGCTACGCCGACCTGGAGGCCATGGTGGAAGACGCCGAGAACATCCTGCAGCTGCTGGGCCTGCCGTATCGTGTGATCAGCCTGTGCACGGGCGACATCGGGTTCTCGGCCGCCAAAACCTACGACTTGGAGGTGTGGCTGCCCAGCTACAACGGCTACAAGGAAATCTCGTCTTGCTCCAACTGCACGGACTTCCAGGCGCGTCGCGCCAACATCAAGTACCGCGACCCCGCCAACTTCAAAGGCTCGCGCTACGCGCACACGCTCAACGGATCCGGCCTGGCCGTGGGCCGCACCATGGCTGCGGTCATCGAGAACTACCAGCAGGCCGACGGTTCCGTGCGCGTGCCCGACGTGCTGGTGCCCTACATGGGCGGCGTCGAGGTCATCGCGCCTGAGTAGCGCGCGAACGGCGTTGGAGGCGGCAAGGGCGTGGTAACGAAGCGGAAGCGCACGGGAGAGTCGGCCAAGGCGTCGGCGAAGCCCAACACGGGCACGCAGGCTGGGAAACCCAGTGCAGGCGCGCAGACCGGGAAGCCCGATGCGGGCGTGCGAACTGGAAAGTCCGATGCGGGCGCGCGGTCCGGGAAACCTGACACGAACGCGCGGGTCGGGAAGCCCGCACGCCGTCCTGCGCCCAAAAAGGCCACCACGCCGCTTGGCAGCGGCACGACGAAGGGCGGGAAGCCCGTGTCCGGGAAGCCCGCGTCCGGGCCAGCCGCGTCCGGGGAACCCGCGTCCGTGCCGTCCGCGTCCGGGGCGGTTGCACCTGGGGGCGCCGCGCTCAAAGGCGTCGCGAACAAAGGCGTCGCGCCCAAGGGCGTCGCGGGCAAAGCGGCCGCATCCAAGGCGGTTGCGAGCGGAAACGTCGTGTCCCCATCCGCGCCTCCAGCGCCGACTGCGGCCCCGTCTGCGGCCTCCGCTTCCGCTTCGAACCCGGTAACCGACGCGGCAACGCCTGCTCCTTCCAAGGCCAAGCCGAAGGCGCGTCCGAAGGTCAAAGCGAAGTTGAAGCCGAAGCCGGCTTCGACCCCTATCGCCGAGTCGGGGTTGGACTCTTCTGCGGACACGTTGTCAAGCGTCGCGCAGAAGGATCCCTCGGTTCCGACGCCGGATGCGGATCGGGCGGCAGCTCCGGCGTCGGCCAGCCCCAAGCGCCGCGTCAAGCCCAAGCGTTCGGCTCCGACCTCGGACGCGGCCAAGCGTCCGGCGCATGCGTCGTCCCCGGACGAGGCTCCTTCCGCCCAGAACCCAACCGCCGCCTCTGCCGCTTCGAATGCGGACGCCCCGGATGCTTCGGACGCCTCGGATGCGTCCCGACGCGGCAAAACCCGCCCAGCCAAGTCCCGAAAGCGCCGATGGCCTCTTGCGGCGGCCGGCGCGGTGCTCGCAATCCTGCTTCTGGCAGCGGGCCTGTTCTCGTGGGACAGGTGGTTTCGCTACGACGACGCCGCCGAGTTCCAAGGCTCGTGGCAGGTCGCGGATTCCACGGGCGTCGTGGTCATCGACGGCGAGTCCATCAAGCTCACCCAGGACGTTGCCTACGCCTACCGGCTGGATACCGGCGCGAAGACCATCACGTTCTCGTTCGGGGACATGCAGGGGCAAGGGCGGTATCGCTTCTCGCTCGACCGAACCCAATTGGTCATAACGGACGGGGCGGGCTACGACGGCTGGACCACGCTGCTCGACGACGTGGCATGGATGGCCGGCCAGCTGGCGAGCATGGTGCAGGGCAACCCGGAGCGAAAGGCCGTCGCGACCGAGGGCCTGACCGTGCTCAACCGCCTGTCGCACGATGCCGACGCCTCCCCGCAGCGGGGCGAGGCGCAGCCTTCTGAAGGGGAAGCCGAGGACGCCGACGGGTCCGCCGCAGGGGACGGGGAAGCGTCCGGCGCAAACGATGCGGCGACGGACGGCGCGACAACGGACGACGCAAACGGCGCGACAACGGACGGCGTGACGGCAAACGGCGCAAACGGCGCGACGGCGAACGGCGATTCCGCCTCGAACGACGCGGCTCTCTCCGGTCCCGCAGCGGCTTCCGGCGGCGCGGACTCCCTTGGCGGCGCATCCGCCGGCGCCGCGTCGTCCGCCTCAGATTCCGCGGCATGAGCTCGCATCCAGCCCCTGCCGTCTCCGTGGATCGCCTGGTCGTGCTCACCGGGCGCATCCTCTGCGACGTGTCTTTGTCCCGCGAAGCGCCCCGCACTACCTCGCCCGAGCTCATGGATCGCATCACGCCGTCGTTTCCCCACCTTGCGCGCCATGCGTGCGTGAACGACGAAGGCCCCACGTTCGGCGCCGTCATGGACCGCACATCGCTGCCGCATCTGCTGGAGCATCTCGTTATCGACCTGCAAGTGCGCGCGTCCGCGCAAGGCCGCATGTCCGCTCGGACCATCGCGAACGCGCTGCCCGTCCCGTCCGATGCAGGCAGCGTGTCCGCCCGAATCGGCGCGCACCGTCCTCCCGGCACGGGCCATCCGCCCGCCCCGTCCGGCGCGGATCGCCCCTTCGGAACGAGCCGTCCGTCCGCCTCTCCCGGCGCGGAGCGCCCTTCCGACGCCTCGCCCGGCGCGCACCGTCCGCCTGCTGCAGGTCCCGCGTCTGCCGCCGACGGCCCCGTGTTCATGGGCACCACCGAATGGACGGACGAGCACGCAGGCCGGGCCCGCATCCAGATCAGCTTCGCCGACGATCTGGTGGCGCTGCGGGCCATACGCGATGCCGTCGATTTCCTGAACGAAGCCCTCCTCTCGGCTCCTTGCGGCAACGAAACGGCAACCGAATCGTAGAGCGCTCATGTTTTCCCGCCCGGGAGCGACGGGTGCCCCTATAATGGACGGATAGACAAACGTCCAAAGGAGGCCGTTATGGGCAACAAAATAGGAGCATTTATCGCTGGAAGTTTTGCCGGCGCCGTCGTCGCGCTGCTGTGCGCTCCCCGCTCGGGCAGGGAAACGCGCGCTTTGGTGAGCGACAAGGTGAACGCCGCATGGGGCGAAGCCCAGGAGCTGGGTTCCCAGGCGGCTGGCAACGTGCAGCAGGCGTACCAGGACGTGGCGAGCAAGGGCCAGAAGCTCGCTCAGGACGCCCAGGCCAAGGGGCAGGAGCTGTACGGCCAGGCCAGCGCTCGCGTGCAGGAGGCCGCCGACACCATCAAGCCGGCGTTTTCCCAGAAAAACGACGAGCTGCGCGACAAGATAGAGGCTGCCCGCCAGCGCATTGCCTCGCAGGTTGCCAAGAACGCCGAACAGGCTCAGGAAGCGGCCAACGACGCCATCCCGGTTGCCGCCGACGCCGTTCACAATGCCGTGGACAGCGCGCAGGACAAGGCGGAGGGCGCTGCCGATGCGGTGACCGACAAGGCGCAGGAAGCCGCCGACAAGGTGGCGGGCGAGTAACACGGTTCGCATGAGCGTGCCGGACGCGAAGCGGTTGCGCGGTCAATACGGTCGAACCCGACCGGACCGCGCGCCGCTTTGCGCTATTTGAGAGAGGCGGCCGAGGAGAGGTTGCAGTCGGGGCGCACGGCCGAAAGGCGTGCCGGAAGGCTGCGGGGAAGGCACTATGGCAAGCACACTCATCACCACCAACGAGCTGACGGGCGTTCGCGTCTTGGGCGGCAAGAACGGGCAGAAGCGCATCGGCAAGGTGCGCCGCTTCGTGTTCCACCCCAAGGAGAAGCGCTGTATCGGCTTCATTGTGAAGCGCCCCGATCTGCTGTGGATGTTCCGCCGCAAAGACAAGTTCGTGTCCATTGAAGGATACGATTTGGTGGACGGGCGCATCGTGATCCGCGACGTGCCCGAGGCCACGGACCGGGCGGCATGCAAGGCGCTTGGGGTCGATTGGGATTCCTGCGTGCTGTGGCTGGGCCTTCCCGTCATGACCGAGGACGGCCAGGCGTACGGCCAGGTGGGCAACGTCACGTTCAACCGCCTGACGGGCGCCGTCGATTCGTTTGACACCGATGCCGGGGCCACCGCCAACGTGCTGCTGGGCACGCGCACCGTTCCGGCGGATTTGATCAGGGGGTTCCGACGCGGCATGGGCGCGGCGCTTGCCCGGACGGGCGAGGAGGCCCAGCAAAACGACGATGTGGTGCTGGGCGCCATCATGGTGTCCGACGAGGTGAGAGGCCTTGCCTCCGAAGGCGGCGTGGCCGAGAAGGCCGGCCAGGCAACCGCCGTGGCCGCCGACAAAGTGCAGACCGCCGTAGACAAGGTGAAGCCCGTGGCCAGCGAAGCGGCACGCAAAACCGGCGAGGCGGTGAACAAGGGCGCGTACGCCACCGGCCGACAGATCGCCCGGTCGAAGACCATGTTCTCCGACTTCAAGGAGGAATACGACAAGGCGCGCGGCTCCAAGTCCAGTTCCAAGCCCAGCTCCAAATCCGGCGGCACCACCCTGTCCAAGGCGTCGTCTGGCGCCGCGAAGCAGCCGGCCAAAGCGCAAGCCAAAAAGCGTCCCGCCCCGAAGAAGAACATGTTCGCGGCGTTCAAGGAAGAGTACGACAAAGCACGGCATGAGGACTGACCGGTGAGCGACCCGAAAAGCAGCCATAACCACCCGTCCGACACCGCCTCGCTCAGGCGCAAAGCCGTCGAGCGCAGGCAGGAGCTGCATCAAAAGGCCGAGCAGGAGGTCACTGTTCGCGGTCACAAGATGGAGAAGGGCGATGTTCTCAAGTTCGCCGGACTCATCGCGTTCTTCGTGCTCATGGTGCTGGTGTGCGTTTTGCTGTGGCCCTATGTCCACGAGTTGTTCGAGCCAGGCGGCATAGACCGCGTCATCGCCGACGTCCGCAACGCCGGACCGGTGGGCTTCCTCATCCTTTTGGGGCTTCAGTTTCTCCAGATCGTGGTGGCGTTCATCCCCGGAGAGGTGGTTCAGATAGCGGCGGGCATGATGTACGGTCCGTGGGTGGGCGCGCTCGTCATCTTGGTGGGCTGCGTGCTGTCCAGCGCGTTCATCTTCATGCTCGTGCACAAGCTGGGCGCGCCGTTCGTGCAGAGCATGGTGCCCGTCAAGTACCTGGACAAGTTCCGCAGGTTCGAGCACAGCGGGAAGCTGAACGTCGTCGTGTTCATCCTGTTCCTCATCCCGGGGCTGCCGAAGGACGTGTTCACCTATCTGGTGCCGCTCACCAACATGCGCATGCGCACGTTCCTTGCCCTGGCGAACGTGGGGCGCATTCCCGGCATCGTCGTGTCCACGTACGCGGCCGACGGCCTGATTGACGGCCGCATCATGGAGAGCGTCATCATCTTCGCCGTGGCTGCGGTCATCGCGGTGGCGGGCATCGTGCTGCGCGAACCGCTTATGAAGCTCATCGAGAAGCGCGCCCACAAAAAGGGCAAGTAAGGCGCGCATTGCCCCATATCTTAAGATGGCGTGACATCGTTAACGGTATAGTGACGAATTCGTCTCGCGGCGTGCTCCCCAGCCTACTATGGTTGACACGAAACCAATGCTAAAACGCAGAATGAGAGGGCAGTATGACTGCGAACGAACCCGTGAGAACCGCTGCGGACGAGGTGGCCGCAGCTGAACAGGAGTTGAAGGCGGCGCAGGAGAAGCTGGAGGCTGCCCGCGCGAAGCTTGCGGCCGAAGAGGGCGAACGCGTTGCCGAAGAGCCTTCCGACGCGGACGAACCCGCAGGCTCAGGCGAGTCCGCAGGCTCAGGCGAGTTCGCAAACTCGGATCAACCCGCAAACTCGGACGAACCGGCAGGCGCGGAGGCCAAAGTCCCTCCCGCCGTCGAATCCGCCTTTGTCAACGCAGTCGAGCCGGAAGCCAAGCAGCAGCCGACCTTCGCTAACCCGGCTCCGCCCCAAGGGTCTCCGGTGTGCCCGCCCTACGCCCCCCCCGCTTTCGGAGGGCCGTCCTCCGCGCCGGCGCCGCAGCCCTCGTACGGTCAGCAGCCCGGATACGCGCCTCCGCATGCCGGCCCCGGGGCCGTTCCTCCCCAACAGCCGTACTATGGCTACCAGCCTCCGTGCTATCAGCAGCCCTACACGCCGCCCGTGGTTGCCGCGAAGGACCACGTTGCCGCCGGTCTGCTGGCCATATTCCTGGGCTGGTTGGGCATCCACAAGTTCTACCTGGGGTACAACACGCCCGGTTTCGTCATGCTGGGCGTGTCCATCCTCGGCGGCATCGTGACGTTCGGGCTGGCCAGCTTCGTCATCTGGGTCATCGCCATCGTCGAGGGCGTCATCTACCTCACGAAGTCCCAGTCCGAGTTCGAGCAGATCTACGTGATGCAGAGCCGCGACTGGTTCTAACCCGCTCGCACGAGGTCGGCTCACGACTCGTCGGCCCCGGCCTTCGCCTAGCCTTTCTGGGCGAGGTTCTGCCAATCCTGTCTTCTGCCGCCCTTCCTGCTTATGTCCCGTGCCGCCCGCTCCTCGTTCGCCGCTTTTTCGGTGAACCGGGGTGGGCGGCTCTCCTTTTTCGTTAGAATGAACGCATCGACGGGACGCACCGTGCAACCTGCAATCTGCAACCGGTCGTGCGGCGCGCCCTCCGAACGAGCATCCTATAAAGGAGGAACACCATGCCCAACATCACTCGCGACCAGGTGAGGGTGCCGGCCGACGTCATGCCGGAGTCCCGCGAGGAGTACATCGAGAACTACCTGAAGGCCACCCGCGGAACGGGCCGCCTCATGCTGTTCGCGTGCGATCAGAAGATCGAGCATCTGAACAAGGACTTCTACGGTGAGGGCATCGACATCGCCGACGCCGAGCCGGAGCACCTGTTCAAGATCGGCAGCCAGGGCGTGTGCGGCGTGTTGGCCGGTCAGCGCGGGCTCATCGCGCAGTACGCGGCCGACTATCCCGAGATCAATTACCTGGTGAAGATGAACTCCAAGACGAACCTCGTCAAGACCAGCCAGGACGACCCCTACTCGCCGCAGCTGCACGACCTTGACGCCGTGCTGGCCATGCGCGAGGCGGGCGTGAACATCGTGGGCCTGGGCTACACCATCTACCTGGGCAGCGAGTACGAATCCACCATGATGGCCGAGGCGGGCCAGCTCATCGCACAGGCGCATGCGAACGGCCTGCTGGTGGTGCTGTGGATTTACCCGCGCGGCAAGGCCGTGACGGCCGAGAAGGATCCCGCGCTCATCGCGGGCGCGGCGGGCGTGGCCCTGTGCTTGGGCGCCGACTTCGTGAAGGTGAACCCGCCCAGCGCGTGCGAGGACAGCACCTCTGCGGAAAACCTCAGCATCGCCGCCAAGGCCGCAGGCCGCACGGGCCTTGTGTGCGCCGGCGGCTCCACGGTGGATGCCGAGACGTTCCTCACCCAGCTGCACGACCAAATTCACATCGGCGGCGCGTGCGGCAACGCCACCGGCCGCAACATCCACCAGCGCTCGCTCGACGAGGCCGTGCGCCTCACCAAGGCCATCAGCGCCATCACGCTGGCGGACTACTCCGTGGCCGACGCGCTGGCCGTGTTCAACGGCGAGAAGGACTTCTCGCTGTAAGGGCGCGTCTGCAACATCGGATGCACCGGGCCCCGCAACGGCGAACGTCGCGGGGCCTTTTCGTCTTTGCGTGCGCCGGGCGGCTCATCTCGCGCCAACGCGCCAGGCTTCCGTCTCCGGGTCCGTGCTGGCGCTCCAAGCCCTCTGCTTCGAACTCGTGCCAGCGGGGCACATCCTTCTACCCCGAGTTTGCGCCAACGCGTCACCCTCCTTCGCCTCAAAGTCGGCCCGCTGCGTCATCCCCCCGACCGGCTTTCTTCAGGCATTTCGCCGATATGGGGTGTCTCCTATATCTATAGAAGGACTTTTCTGTGCTACCGTTTTATGATCGCAGTCTGCCAGGCTGCGGGGGAGAAGGGTGGTGAGAAGGGCAGTGAGACGCGAAACGGCAAGCCGGTCGGAGGTAGCGCAGAAGGCGCCGATCCGTCGCGTTGTCGAGAACGAGGAAACCCTCCCGCGTTGCGAATACGGCGATAACAGCGCCGACGCGGGCGGTTCCGCTCCCGACAGCGGCAACGTTGCCTCCGACGAAGCTGTAGCCGGGGCTTGCGGCGAGGACGCGCACAACGCGTCGCGGACCGCAGGGCCCGATGCCCAGCAGCTTGTGCTCGAGCGTCTGCTGGCGGCTCATGAGGCATGGTTCGACGTGTCGCGCGACTACGGCTTTGCCGGCCGCACGTTTGCCGGCTATGCGGAGTTTCATTCCCATGGCGAGCAATACGTGCTGGTCAAGCGTGCAAAACTGTGGGAAGTCGACACGCATGAGTACCTGTTTTTGCACAGGGAGCGCCACCTTGACGCTCGCGTCCTTGCTAATCTCGTGTCCTTCATGGAAACGGAGGCTTTGGGGAAGGTGGATCCCAAGCCCAACCACATGACGTCCTTTCTCTCCCTGGTCGTCATCGCCGATACGGTGGACGACGATGCCAGACGGGCCGTGCGTAAGGTCCGATTCCGCAAGAACTTCAAGTGGGGCTTGCGGGGTTGGGCCGACCTGCGCTTGGCGGTGGCGGACCTGAGTCGCGGCGACGTGGTGTCAAACGCCGCCGGCAAGGCCCTTGTCCGCACGATCGAGGCGAACCTGGCACTGTGACCTCGCCTGAGGCGGCGAGCGGTTCAAGAGGAAAGGAGGAGTCGAAATGAACGCGATGATCGTGCTGGTCATTGCAATCGCGGTCCTGGTCGTCGGTTACATCTTCTATGGAGGATGGCTTGCCAGGCAGTGGGGCGTGAAGGCCGACCGGGTGACGCCGGCCCACGAGTTCGAGGACGGCGTGGACTACGTGCCCGCCAAGCCCTACGTGGTGTTGGGGCATCACTTCTCGTCCATCGCGGGTGCGGGTCCCATCAACGGGCCCATTCAGGCGGCGGTGTTCGGTTGGGTTCCGGTGCTTCTGTGGGTGCTGATCGGCGGCATCTTCATTGGCGCGGTGCATGACTTCGGCTCGCTGTTCGCGTCGCTTCGCCATAAGGGGCAGACCATCGCGGTAGTCATCGCCGAGAACATCGACGCCACGGCCAAGCGCCTGTTCTGCATCTTCGCGTACCTGACGCTCGTGCTGGTGGTGGCCGCCTTCGCGTCCATCGTGGCCAACACGTTCGCCGTGAGCGCGGCGGCCAGCGACGCCGTGAACCTGGCGAACCAGCGCACGGCCATGATATCCGTGCTGTTCATTTTCGCCGCAGTGATCTACGGCCTGTTCACGCGCGGGCGCAATTTGCCGCCGGCGGCAAGCATCGTTCTTGCCATCGGCATTGTGGTGCTGGTGATAGCGGTGGGGTACAATCTGCCCGTCATCTCGCTCGACTACACCGCGTGGATGCTCATCATCGGCGTGTACATTCTGATAGCGTCCGTGGCGCCGGTGTGGATTTTGCTGCAGCCGCGCGACTACCTGAGCAGCTACCTGCTGTACGGCATGATGGCGCTTGCGGTGATCGGCATTGTGGGGGCGGGCGTCATGGGCGCGGCGTCCAACATGGACATCCCCGCGTTCACCGGCTTTTTCGCGTCCAATGCGGCGGTGGACGCCGCGGGCAACGCCATCGTGGACGCGAGCACCGGCCAGGCTGTCATCAACAAGGCGGCGGCCTCGGGCTTTTTGTTCCCCGCGCTGTTCATCACCATCGCATGCGGCGCTATTTCCGGCTTCCACAGTCTGGTGGCGTCCGGCACCACGTCCAAGCAGCTCGACCACGAGAGCGAGGCGCAGCCCATCGCCTACGGCGGCATGCTGCTGGAGTGCTTGCTGGCCGTCATCTCGCTGTGCGCCGTGGCGTTTGTGTGGCAGGACTACCAAAGCGGCGCCTACGCCTCTCCCACGGCTGTGTTCGCCACGGGCCTGTCCCAGATGCTCGCCGTCATCCCCGGGCTGGAGAACGTGGAGAGCATCGCGTACGCCCTGCTCATCTTGGCGGTGTCGGCGTTTTGCCTGACCTCGCTCGACACGGCCACGCGCCTGGCGCGCTACATGTTCCAGGAGCTGTGGCTCTCCGGCGACGAGACGCTTGACACGGCCACCGGCGCCAAAAAGGCGCTGGCCAACCCGTACGTGGCCACCATCATCACGGTGGTGGTGGGCATTGCGCTGGGCATGACGGGCTACACGCTCATCTGGCCTCTGTTCGGCGCCGCGAACCAGCTGCTGGCTGCGTTGGCGTTGCTGGCCGTGTGCGCATGGCTGGGCAACGCGGGCCGCAACAACAAGATGTTCTACGTGCCCATGGTGTTCATGTTGGCGGTCACGCTCACGTCGCTGTGCATGACCATCCAATCGAACGCGGCTTCGCTTGCGGGCGGCGGTGACGCATTGGCGGCGGTGGTGCAGATGGCCATTGCCGTGCTGCTGCTGGTTTTGGCCGTGATCTTGGCCGTGAAAGGTGCGAAGACGGTCATGTCCTCTGCGGGCAAGAAGACAAGCGCGTAAACGCTTTGGCGCGAGCGCGCGCGACGCCGATCGCGTGCAAGGCCCCGTCCTCGCAGCTCGCTGCGGGTTGACGGGGCCTTTGCGTGCAGGGCGTCTGCGGGCGGGCGTCCGGTTGCGGCCGCGCTTTGGGCTTTGCGGAGGTTTTCGCTTGCGGCCGCGCGGTCGATTCCGCGAAGGTCTTGATCCGCATGTGCGCTTATCTCTGCGAGATTCCGGCCGCAGGCATGCGCTCAGCCTCGCAACACCCCGTCCGCAGGCGCGCGTTCGCCTTTGCGAAGCCCCGTCCGCAGACGCGCGTTCGGCCTCGCGACACCCCTCCGTCCGCGGGCGTGCGTTCGGCCTCGCAACACCCCGTCCGCAGGCGCACCTCCGGCCTCGCGAAAACCTTAATGCACGAAATTTGCCCGCTTCTGGTCAAAAATTGCACAAGTCGGGGCTTTTTTGCCTGTTCAAACCACCGTGTGGGCTTGATCGGAAAAGAAAGGCCAGGTCAAAATTGTCCGTTCAAAAATAGGGGCCTTTCAAACCCCCGACTCACGCAGGTTTTGACCAAATCAAGAAATTTCCCTGTTATACCACCGCTGACACGGGCCGCTGTTTGCCGAATCTCGGGCCAGGCCTTCCCTGGTCGTGCGCTAACAGAGAGAGGAAATTCTCTCTGTTACACCACCGCTGACACGGGTCCCGCCAGAGGCGGCTTAGCGGGGGTCGCCCGCAGGTTGGTCACAAACCGCGCCCTGTGGCACGTGCGGGGCCGCCCTCCCGCCCTCCGCGCCCCTCGCGCCCGAAGAAACACCAGGTCGCGGAAATCGCTCGGCCCGCCGACGCGCCGGATGGACCCTTCGGAGTGCCACAGGGCGCCGTTTGTGACCAACCTGCGAATGCGGGCGGACCCATGCTAACGGCGATTTAGCAGAGAGGAGAAATTTTCGTGCATAAGAGGGTGTTCAACGGGGTTTGCGCTGCGCGCGATGCTCGCGCGCCGGGCTTGGCCTCGCGAGCCAGGTTAGTCCCTCGCTGCCCGATCTTGCGCCAAGCTTGAACTTCCTCGCTACCCAACCCCGCGCACCGGGTTTGGCCTTCCTCGCCGCCCACCCTCCCGCACCGCGTTCGGCCCCTATGCCGCCGACCTCGCGCGAGGCCAGCATCGCATGTTGAACCCGCCGCAAAACCGGCGGATCGCATCTCCTTTCCCATTGCGACAGCTCGAAAAGCGTAAACGCCAACCAGCAGCCTTCTATGAATTTATTGAGATTAATTCCTAATAAGGATTGAATACTGATATTGTCCCCGGTACGATTTCATCACCCTATGAAGCGCCGCAGCAAACGGCACGCGGCGCTGGACGCAACCGCAAGCCGCAGCGCCCGAGCGCGGCAGCACGAAAGCGAGGACGAACCTATGAGCGACCACATCGACACCACTCGCCTCACGAACGAGGTGGGCAACCCCGTTGCCGACAACAACCACACCCTTACGGCGGGGGAGCGCGGCCCCATGATGCTCCAGGACAACTGGATGATCGAGAAGCTGGCGCACTTCGACCGCGAAGTCATCCCCGAGCGCCGCATGCACGCGAAAGGCTCTGGCGCCTACGGCACCTTCAAGGTGACGGGCGACATCAGCAAGTACACGAAGGCGAAGGTGCTGCAACCCGGTGCCGAGACGGAGGTGTTCGTCCGTTTCTCCACCGTGGCCGGCGAGCGCGGCGCGGCCGACGCCGAGCGCGACATCCGCGGCTTCGCCATCAAGTTCTACACGCCTGACGGCAACTGGGACCTTGTGGGCAACAACACGCCGGTGTTCTTCCTGCGCGACCCCAAGAAGTTCATCGACCTCAACCACGTGGTGAAGCGCGACCCGCACACCAATATGCACTCCGCGCAGAGCAACTGGGACTTCTGGTCCAGCCTGCCTGAGGCTCTGCACCAGGTGACCATCGTTATGTCCGACCGCGGCATCCCGGCCAGCTACCGTCACATGCACGGTTTCGGCAGCCATACGTTCAGCCTGATCAACGAGCAGAACGAGCGCTTCTGGGTGAAGTTCCACCTCAAGACCGAGCAGGGCATCAAAAACCTCACCAACGAAGAGGCCGCAAGCATCATCGCCGGCGACCGCGAGAGCCACCAGCGCGACCTGTTCAACGCCATCGAGCGCGGCGAGTTCCCCCGTTGGCGCTTCTGCATTCAGGTGATGGACGAGGCCACGGCCAAAAACTACAAGGAGAACCCGTTCGACATCACCAAGACTTGGAGCCAGAAGGAGTTCCCGCTCATCGAGGTGGGCACCTTGGAGCTCAATCGCAACCCGCAGAACTACTTTGCCGAGGTGGAGCAGGCCGCCTTCGCGCCGACGCACCTGGTGCCGGGCATCGGGCTGTCGCCCGATAAGTTGCTGCAGGGCCGTCTGTTCGCGTACGGCGACGCACAGCGCTACCGTTTGGGTGTGAATCACAACCACATTCCGGTGAACCGCCCGCGCTGCCCTTACGCCGAGTTCCACCGCGACGGCATGATGCGCACCGACGGTAACTTCGGCGCCACCATCGGCTACGAACCCAACAGCTACGGGCAGTGGCAGCAGCAGGCCGACGTGGCCGAGCCTCCGCTGGATCTGTTTGGCCCGATGGACGCGTGGGATCCGGCCGATGACCCGACCGATGACACGTTCTACCAGCCGGGCGACCTGTACCGCCTGATGAACGAGGAGCAGCGCGCCGCCCTCATCGGCAACACGGCGGCTGACATGCAGGGTGTGACCGAGAACATCCGCCTGCGCCACGCGGCCCACTGCTACAAAGCCGACCCCGAGTACGGCGACCGCCTGGCCGAAGCGCTGGGCGTGGACGTGGCTCGCGTGCACGAACTGGCGCAGATGAGCCACGAGGAGCGCATGGCCGCCACCGGCCAGCAGGTTCCCGCCCGCAAGAAAGGCGGCGCGGTGCGCGCGTAAAGCGCGGTGCCCGAAGGCGTGAAAGGGGAGAGTCGGCTGCCGAGCGGCCCGCTCTCCCTTTTGTTTGCCTGACGAGCGCGATGCCGGGCAGGGTGGAGGCGCAGCGGCGATTGGATTGGCGTGATGCGCTTGCTGCCGGCTCGACGTTTCGGCCTTGTTCGGTCGTTCTCGCTTTACGATCATATGGTATAGTGAAAAACTCTTATTTTGCGAAGGAAGGGGAAGGGGCCTTGATGAAACGGCGGCGGTTGACGGTGGTCGCATTGGCGTTTGTCCTTGCGGCGGGAGCGGGCATGCTGACGTTGGCCGCCTGCGAGGCTGAGTCTGAATCGGCATCCGGCCCTGCGAATGCGCCTTCGTCGTCCTCCGGCGCCGCGGTCGCGGTCGCTCAGCCGATGATGCCCGAAGACGGAGCGGCGTCCGGCGAGCAGGACCTTGTGGACGAAGAGTTCGCCCAGTCTCTTTCGGGGTTCGCGTACCGCAGCGCCTCGGCCGTCCTCGGCGATGTTGGCGCTGACGCCGGCATGCCCGCCAACGGCGCCTATTCGCCTCTCAGCCTGTATTATGCGCTCGCGCTGGCCAACGAGGGGGCGGCGGGCACCACGGCCGATCAGATCACCTCCGCTCTTGGCGCACCCGCCGACGTGGATGTGGCCGGGCAATGCGGCAGCCTCTTTCGCGCGCTGGTCGCCAATCCCGACTCCAAGGTGGCGCTGGCGAACTCCGTCTGGCTGGGCAAGGACGTCCCGTTCGAGCAGGACTTCGTTAATTCTGCAGTTGGACAGTTCTACGCCACGCCGTTTTCCGTTGAGTTCGGCACTGCGGCCGCCGACGATGCTCTTGCCGCCTGGATCAGCGAAAACACCGACGGCCTTGTCAATCCCGCCATCGAAACCGACGCAAGCCAGATCCTTGCCATCGTCAACGCCATCGCCTTCAAAGGCAGCTGGCTCAGCCCGTTCGATGAAGCCGCCACGCAAGAAGACGTCTTCCATGCGGAAGGCGGGGACGTCCAGGCCGATTTCATGACGCAGCGTTTGAACGACCCTCAGGAGGTTCGTCGCACCGACGCCTATCTGCGTGCGAGCCTCGGGTTTGGCGGCGGGGCGTCCATGACGTTCGTCCTGCCTGCCGAGGGGACGTCGCCTGCCGACCTGCTGGCCGATCCTGCCGCGCTCGAAGAGGCGTTCTCCGCACCGGCCGACGATCTGGCCTTCGTCACCTACACAGTGCCCAAGGCCGGCTTCGACAGCTCGCTCGACCTCATTCCGGCTCTTGAGCGTCTGGGCGTGCGAGAGGCGTTCACCGATGCCGCCGACTTCTCCAACCTCTCGTCCGTGTCCGCCCGTATATCCGAAGTCAAGCAGGAAAGCCATGTGACCTGGGACGAAGAAGGGGCCGAAGCTGCGGCGTACACCAACGTGGGCATCGCCAAGACGGCGCTTGCGCCCGATGCGGCCATGGAGGTGGAGCTGCGCCTGGACCGCCCGTTCCTGTTCCAGATCACGTCGGCTCAAGGCGTCCCCCTGTTCGTGGGCATGTGCGGCAATCCGGCCGAAGCCTCGTAGCGCTCAACCGCCCGCTTCGCCGCTTCGCATTCTGCCCGTCGGCTTCTACGCTCTTTGCCGATTTCGCTGTTTTGGGGCTGGAGCGAAGACGGCAAGCGGTTCGCCTGGTTCGGTTGCCTGCTCTTCTTCATTTTGTGGATTGCGCTGATGGCAACCGGCGGCCTTTTCGCGTTGCTGGCTTTGGTGCCTGGTTCTGCGACGGTGAATGTTTCGTAGCGTCTGCGCTGTGACGGTCCTTAATGCAAACGAACCTCGAGGCGGATGGTCCCGAGGTTCGTTCATGTGCGGATGGTGCCCGAGGCGAGAGTCGAACTCGCACGTCAAAGACAACGGTTTTTGAGACCGCCGCGTCTGCCATTCCGCCACTCGG
>NZ_CBDTNW010000037.1:0-6422 GCF_965361815.1 Rubneribacter sp. | reverse complement strand
CGCCTTCGCCGAGGTGGGCTTCTACTTCGACCCCACCCACCCCACGGCCGGCATGGCGGATGCTGCAAGTGTGGTGGCCGCCCAGGCACCGCTGCTCTGGGCGGGCGCGGTCCTTGTCGGAGGCGTTCTTCCGCTCGTGGCGGCCTTCATGGGCCGCAAGACCGCCAACTGGAAGGTCTGGGGCGCCGTCGCCGTGGCCTGCGCCCTCGCAGGCGCCATCGCCCTCCGCGTCGTCTTCTACGAGCTGGGGCTTTCGGTGTTCATGTTCTACTAGCATTCACCCCCTCGCATCCGCGGGAGCCGCATGGGCGCGCCCGTCCTCCTGCGGATGCGGAGGAGGGGGTTCCCTGCCCCCTCCTCGGGCGCTTCTTGCGAGGGGGGATCGCGCGTCGCGGGCACAACGGCGGCAGCGCGTCCCGGATGCTTCGCGTGAAGCAACTTGTCGCGATGGCGTGCGACATTGGTGCGGACGTTTCACGTAGAAACATTTCCCCCTGGGCGCCCGGAGCGTGACGTTATCCCCGTCCTGCGTCACAAAGCAACTTGTCGCGATGGCGTGCGACATTGGTGCGGACGTTTCACGTGAAACATTTCCCTCTGGGCGCCCGGAGCGTGACGTTATCCCCGTCCTGCGTCACCTTCCCCGGAGCGTGACGTTATCCCCGTCCTGCGTCACCGACTGACCCTGTGCCACCTGCGTCACCGACTGTGTCACCGAGCGCCCCGAGCGGGCGCGGCCTTCCTTTCCCCAACCCCCCCTTGCAAACGGGAAGGCCGCTTCCGCTCGGGGTGCTTTTTCGTTTGGTTGCTGCCATCCTTGCAGGATGCTTTCGTGTTGAAATGCTTAGACGCGCCGTTTCCGTCACCTTGCGCGGGGCGTTTGGAGGCGGGTGAAGAGGTTTCGTGTTGTTGCAGCTATGCTTCAAAGGCGCGAGGCGCAACAACGCGCTCGATGTCGCGCAAGAACGCGGGAATGTCCTCGAGTACCGTCTGGGCAACAATCGTCCAGTTGGTGCTTTCGTAATCATGCACAAGTCGATGACGCATTCCGGCAATTTTGAACCAGGGGATATTCGGATTGGCTTCTTTGAGCCCCTCTGAAAGATGATAAACTTGTTCGCCAATATGATACAGCGGCGTGGTAAGAGTCCACTGCACCACGTGGTCGGATGCAATTCTATCTGCGGTTATTTCGTGGTCGTGCACGTAGGAAAGAAGCTCTGACCCTGTGCGCTGGATGGCGGCAAGGCGGTAAGCATCGTCTTTGATCATGCTACACGCAACCTGTCCCGCATAACGGAGCCGTAAAGGGGCGACTCGCGTTCAATCTCGCGTATCTCATACACATCAACAGGCTTTTGGAAAGAGAGATGAAGCTCTTCGGCGATGGCGAACACGTCAGGAGCATGGAAATCTGGTCCGCCGACGATGAGTACATCCAGATCCGAGTCGGGGTGCGCTTCGCCGCGTGCGTAGGAACCGAACAGGTAGGCAGCTTGGGCGTGATACTTTGCGACGAGCTGTTTCAGCTTGTCTTCAAGCTGCGTTAGGCTGATGACCGCATCGCTCATGAGCGCTTCTTTCGCTGTTCGGGCTTTTATTGTCGCTTATTCTATCATGTTGGCGTTGCGCATCCTTGGCGCGACCGCTCACTCCTCCGTGTGGCGGTGGCGCATGATGATCTCGCGCGACTCCTCAAGCGCGTCGAGCAAAGGTCCCAGCCGCCGCTCGTTCTCGCGCTTGTAGATGCAGTAGATGATGAAGTGGGCGTCATCGTCCACCACGGGGATGCTCGCGGTCTGGTTCACGTCCTCTAAGTACTTGAGCTGGCGCAGGTTCTTCTGCAGGATGAGCACGCCTCCGTCGGGGGAGGTGGTGGCGTAGCTGGTCACGGGGCGCCCGAGCATCGGCCGCTTCTTCGGCGTGAAGCCGTGCGCGCGGCACACCTGCTCGATGCGCCGCCAGCCCGACACCGAGTATTCGTCTATGAACTGGATGAACGTTTCATCCTGCAGGTCTTTTATGCGCAGGGCCTTGCGGTTGGCCAAAGGGTGCGTGCGGTCGACGACGGCCACGAACTGCACCTGCACAAGCGGGCGGAACACCAGGCCCCGCTCTTCCAAGGACTTCTCCTCGTCGTAGGCGAACACCACGTCTATCTTGTCCGACTCCAGCAGTCCGAACAGCGGCTCGTCCTCGTGGTGCTCGAACAGGATGGGCACGTGGTGCTGGTCGTTGAGCAGCACGGTGGACAGCGAGATGATGCTGGACACGGTGTTGTCGTACAGAACGCCGTCCACGCGGATGGGCCTGCTCTTGATTACGGTGGCGATGGCGGCCTGTGCGCGATCGTAGGCGTCCACTATCTCCATGGCGGTGCCGAACAGGATGCGTCCCGCCTCGCTCAGCTGCGCGGTGCGGCGGTTGCGGATGAGCAGCTCGGCGCCGAACTCCTGCTCGAGGGCCGCAAGGTGCTTGCTCAGGGCCGGCTGCGTGATGTGCAGCTTCTCGGCGGCCTCGGTGAAGTTGAGGCATCGGCCCAGCACAATGAACTCGCGGTAGAAATCGATGTTCATAGAACCCCCTTCCGCTCGTGGGAGCGCCCCGTCGATCATGGTACCACGCGCGCTGCGCCGTCGGCTTGCTCCGAGGCTCGCGTCCGGAAATCGGAATAACGATATTCCATAGCCCAACTGCGCGGATGCGTGGGCTTCCCATCATTATTTCCTTACACCTTGGCCGCTCGGTATGCTCGTTGTGCAGAGCACACCTCAAGAGAAGGGGGACGTATGGGCAAGCTCTCCATGACGCGGCGATCGTTCGCCCAAATGGCGGCAGTCGTTGGCGCGACGGCCGCGATGGGCGCGGGGACGACAACCTCTACGGCGCTGGCCGAAGGCGCCGCCGCGCAAACGTCGGGCACGGGAGGGGAGGTCAAGAAGATCCGCAGCTGCTGCCGCGGGTGCGGCAAGGTGGAATGCGGCGTGTGGGTGTACGTGCAGGACGGCAAGGTCATCCGCACCGAAGGCGACGAGGACTGCTTCCTCACCATGGGCAACCACTGCTCCAAGGGCCAGGCGTCCATCCAGGCGGCGTATCATCCCGACCGCATCAAGTACCCGATGAAGCGCACGAACCCTAAGGGCGGCGAAGATCCCGGCTGGGTGCGCATCAGCTGGGACGAGGCGTACCAAACCATCGCCGACAACATCATGCAGATCCGCGAGAAGTACGGCGCGGAAAGCCTGTTCACCTGGTGCGGCACGGGCCGTCAGTGGTGCATGCAGTCAGACGCCGGCATGGCGCTGGAGCTGTTCGGCACGCCCAACATCATCGCCGCCTACCAGGTGTGCAAGGGTCCGCGCCACTTCGCGTCGCGCCTGGACAACGTGCAGGCGTACTCGTGGAGCGAGGTCATCAACCACTCGAGCGCGTTCGTGCAGTGGGCCACCGACCAGTCCATATCCAACTACGACGACGCGTCGCGCACCGTGGTGGACGTGGCGCGCCAGGCCGACACGTTCATCAGCGTGGACCCGCGCAAGACGAACCTGGGGCGCGAGGCGCAGTACTGGCTGAACCTGCGCCCCGGCACCGACAACGCGCTGGCGCTGGGCTGGTGCAAGGTCATCCTCGACCACGACCTGCAAGACGACCTGTTCATCAAGCGCTGGACGAACGCCCCGTTCATCGTGGTGCCCGACATGGAGCCGACCGGCTACGAGGAGCAGGTGCAAAACGGCGGCGGCATGAAGCCCTACGATTACAAGACGCGTCTTCTGACCGAGGCCGACATCGACCCGTCCATGGTGGACTGGGAGGTGGAAGGCGAGGGCAACCCGCTGCGCTACCTGGTGTACGACCAGCTGAACGGCCGTTGGACCTACTGGCAGGCCGATCCCGCCGACGCGCACTGGGAGGGCGAGACGTGGGCCAAGCAGACGAAGGGCTTCACACAGGACGTCTCCCGCATGCGCGACGACGCCGGCAAGGTGGCCGGCTGGGTGGCCGACCTCTCGGAGTTCAACCCGCTCATCGACCCGGCGCTCTACGGCGAGTTCGATGTTGTGCTCAAAGACGGCAGCGCGCACAAGGGCCGTCCCGCATGGGATCTGTGGGCCGAGTACCTGGAGAACTTCACGCTCGATCGCGTGGCGGAGATCACCGGCGTGGACGCGCAGCTCATCGAGGACGCGTGCGTCGAATGGGCCACGCGCGACGATCCGCGCATTCCCAAGGGCGGCATCAACTACGGCCTGGGCACCGAGCACGCGGGCAACTCCACGCAGAACTGCCGCGCCATCATGGCGGCGTGCGCGATGGTGGGCGCCATCGACACGCCGGGCGGCCAGCGCGGCGCCACGAACGGTTGGACCGAGCAGTCCGGCCCCTGCTCCATGCTTCCCTCCATGGCGGCGTTCGCGTTCATGCCTGATGCCGAGCTTTCGCTCAAGATGGCCGGAAACGACAAGATGCCGCTTCTGTACTGGTATTCCGTGTGGTGCGACTGCAACGCCGCCATGGAGGCGGCGCACCGGGAGCCCACTGCGCCCTACAACATCCACGGCGGCATGATAGGATCGGGCGACCACATGAGCATGGGCAACGCGCGCTACAACTGGGAGGCGCTCAACATGCTCGACTTCCTGTTCGAGGCTAACCTGTGGCATTCTCCCACGTCGGGGGCGGCCGACATTCTGCTGCCCGTATGCCACTGGACCGAGATCAACGCCTTCCGCATCGCGCAGGGCGCGGGCGGCAGCTTCTCGCTGTGCGTCAAGGCGGTGGATCCGCCGGGGGAGTGCAAAAGCGACCCTCTGTACTTCATGGAGCTGTCCAAGTACTTCGGCGTGCCGGCGTTCGACGGCGACGATCCGTGGCTGGAGAAGTCGGGCAAGGACCTGGAGATAGAAAACCTCACCATCCAATGCTGCCAGCAGGGCTGCGCGCCGTTCGACACCTGGGAGGAGCTGGCCGAGGCGTACCAAGAGCACGGCACGTGGAACATGAAGAAGGAGATTCCCGAAGACTGGGGCACGTACCGCCGCTTCGAGACGGGGCAGGCCTATCGCAAGGCGCCGCACCAGCAGCCGGCGCAGCTTAACATCGGCATTCCCGGCTTTCCCACGCCAACCATGAAGCACGAGCTGTGGTGCACGTCCATCGAGTCGTTCTATCCCGAAGGCGAGGACGGGCCGGAGCTGGCGCCCGGCTTCACGAGCGAGGCGCTGCCGTACTACCAGGAGCCGCCGCACGGCACGGTGGCCGACGCGGAAGCGTACAAGGAGTATCCGCTCACCTGCATCACCGGCCGCCGCATTCCCGTGTACTTCCACAGCGAGCACCGTCAGCTGCCGTGGTGCCGGGAGCTTTGGCCGGTCCCGCGCATGGAGATCAACCCCGCCGATGCGGCCGATCTGGGGCTTGAGCAGGGCGACTGGTGTTGGATCGAAAGCCCGTGGGGCAAGGTGCGCCAGACGGTGGACCTGTGCTACGGCATTGCGCCCGGAACCATCAACGCCGAGCACCAGTGGTGGTACCCCGAGCTGGCGCAGGCCGACAAGGGCTACGAGCTGTCGTGCATCAACTGCATCACCGACCGCACGACACAGGACAAGTACAACGGCTCGTCGAACGTGCGCACCTATCCGGTGAAGGTGTACAAGGCCACGGCGGAGAACTCGCCGTTCGGCAATCCGGTGCCGTGCGGCAACGACGGCACCGAGATCATCCATGACTCGTCCGACCCGCGTCTGAAGCTGTGGGAGATAGGCGCGGCCGGCATTCATCCGGACAATTTCTAAGGGAGGTGGTGTGTCCATGACTCAATACGCTATCGTCACCGATCTTGACCGTTGCGTGGGATGTTTGGCCTGCTCCGTGGCGTGCAAGGTGGTCAACGGCGTGCCGACCGGGGCGTTTTGGAACAAGACGCTGCGTATAGGCCCCAACCCGAAGGAAGGTGGCTCCGGGCAGTGGCCCGACGTGGAGCTGTACTTCCTCAACGTGGGCTGCCAGCACTGCGCCCAGCCCGAGTGCGTGGCCGTGTGCCCCACGGGCGCGTCCCACAAGCTTGAGGACGGCACCGTGCAGATCGACAAGAGCAAGTGCATCGGCTGCCAGTTCTGCGCGATGGCCTGCCCCTACGGGGTTCGCTACCTCAACGAGGAGGAGCGCGTGGTGGAGAAGTGTACCCTGTGCGAGCAGAAAATCGCCCAGGGAGAATTGCCGCAGTGCGTGTCGCAATGCTGCGGCATGGCGCGCTGGTTCGGCGACGCCGAGGGCGATTTGCGCGATTTCCGCGGCCCGCGCGACGAGACGATAGGGAGCTTTGTGGAGGAGTTCTCCGACGAGCAGGTGCACCGCCTGCCCGACGTGGGCAACAAGCCGTCGTTCGCGTACATCCTGCGCGACATGAAGTG
>NZ_CBDTNW010000036.1:0-19940 GCF_965361815.1 Rubneribacter sp. | reverse complement strand
CACACCGCCGAGCGGCTGCGCGAGGCAGGTGCGGATGAGGTGATCGAGGACGCTCGCGACCTTTTGCGGTTCGTTTAATGCTACAATAGCCACCACGCCTCCGTAGCTCAGGGGACAGAGCACCGCTCTCCTAAAGCGGGTGTCGGCCGTTCGAATCGGCCCGGGGGCGCCACCAGCCATGCAAGCCGCCGAACGACACGGCGGCTTTTTTGCGCTCCGGCGCTTTGGCGAAGGCGGCATGCGGGCTGACCGCGCCCGCACGCTGTGCGCCCGTGCATGCCGCGCACCCGCGCCCACTGCGCGACCGTGCGCATCCGCCGCGCACCAACCGCGCAACCGTGCGCGCACGCCGCGCGGCCGTGCGCATCCGCCCGCCCGCCGTCCGCGACCGCGCCCCTACAGGCGCGCGTGCTGCCCGGGACGGCGCATGCCGGCCGAGGGCTGGGGCGCGGGTGCGTCCTCGTGCTCGGTCAGCAGGTACTCCGGCGTCGTGTCCAGCGCGTCGGCTATCTTGGTGATGACGGAAAGCCGCGGGTCGGCAAGGCCGTTCTCTATCTTGTTGAGGAAGGGCCGGCCCACGCCTATCATGAGGGCGAACCGCTTTTTGTTGATCTTGGCGCGCAGGCGCAGCGCCTTCACGTTCCTGGCCAGAACAGGGGAGAGCCGCTCCTCGTCGAGGATCGGGTCTGTCAGGCGGCTATGTCCCGTGGCCGGTTGCATGCTACACAGGCTACCGCCCGCCCGGCTCAACCCTGTAACCGCAGGGATACGTTTCGATGGTCATTTAGAAAAATGTGAGGTTTGTACCCGGCCCGTGCCCATTTTATGGTCGGCGCCGATCGGTGATACAATGGCTTTCGCACATGGTGAGTTTATGCGTGCCACCACGGACAACGCCGAGGCGTGGCGGGGGTCGGGCACCAATTTGTGACAGTGGTAGAGACGAAGGCTCATGACAGCGGATGCCCTTCGCCGACTGGGGAGACGGCAGACGGCGTGCCGCTTGTCGTGCGGCGCTCATCGCGCAGGAGCCGTTGAGGAGAACATATGGCGCCAAAAAACTCTCGCACCAGCCATCCGGCGGCTCGCTCGTCCCGCGCTCCCCAGTCGGCGCGTGCCGTCCGCACGGCAAGGGCCGCCCAGTCGGGGCGCATCGCCTCCCGCTCCCAAGCGGAGGAGTTCGCCCAAACGGCCAGCGCGCAGCGCTATGCCGGCTATCGGTCCGCCTACGTCCCCGGCTCCCAAGGCCCCGCCGCCAACGCGGCGTACAGCCGTCAGTCGGCTGCAAGCCAGTACTCGCGCAACAACGCCTCGTATTCGACGGCGGCGCGCAAACGCTCCGGCAAGGGCAAGAAGATAGCCATCGGCGTGATAGCCGCGGTGATTGTGGCGGCAGTGGGGTGCACAACGGCGTTCGCCCTGTGGAAGAACTCCGTCAATGAACAGTTGACCAGGGGGAACAAAACCGACGAAGAGATCAACGCCATCAACGACATGCTCGCCCCCACCAACGCGGAGTTCACCGATCCGTTCTACATGATGCTCATCGGCACCGACGAGGCCGAGGACAGCGTCGACGAGACGCACCGCTCGGACACGAACATCGTGGTGCGCGTGGACCCCGTCAACAACCAGGCCACCATGGTGTCCATCCCGCGCGACACCAAGATAGAGATAGACGGCTACGGCACGAACAAGTTCAACGCGGCCTACAGCTACGACGGCGCCGCCGGCGCCATCCGCGAGGCGAACGAGCTGCTGGGCATCCAGATATCCCATTACGCCGAGGTCAACTTCGGCAAACTGAAGGACCTGGTGGACGCCGTGGGCGGCGTGGACGTGGTGGTTCCCGAGCGCATCGACGACCCCGACGCCGACGGCACCTCCGCGCATCCCGAGTGGCCGCGCGTCATCATCGAGGAAGGCGAGCAGCACCTCGACGGCAACCAGGCGCTCGTGTTCGCGCGCAGCCGCGCCTACGTGGACGGCGACTTCACGCGCACGGCGAACCAGCGCTCGCTCATCATGGCCATCATCAACAAAGTGCTGTCCATGTCCGCCATGGAGCTTGCGGGCGTGGTGCAGAGCGCCACGGCGTGCGTGACCACGGATCTGGCGGTGGGCGACATCGTCACGCTGGCCGGCCAGTTCCAAGACGAGGGCGACCTGGTCTTCTATTCCGCGATGCTCCCCTCCACCACGGCGACGATAGACGGCGTGTCCTACGTCATCAACGACGCCGCTTCCACGAAGAAGATGATGGAAGTCGTTGAATCGGGCGGTGACCCGTCCGGCATCACGGCGTCGGCCGAGGCGTATGCGGAGGCCGAGGCTCTAAACGGCACGGGTTCCGGTGCGGGCATGGACGCAAGCTCGGGAGGCTCTGGTTACTACGACTCCAGCTACTACTACGACCCGGGGTACTCGTCGGGCTACACGGACCCCTCCTACTCTGGCACCGGCACCGGCACCGGCACCGGCTACGTGGACAACTCAACGTACTACGGCGACGCTTCGGGCGGCACCGGCTACGTGGACAGCGGCTCTTACGGCGGCTCTGCGGACACCTCGGGCGGCGCGGCCGGCGGCGGCTACGTGGACTCGGGGACCGCGTCGGGCGGCGGCTACGACACCGGCGGCTACGACGCCGGCGCCTCGGGCGGCGCGGCGACCGGCTACTAGGTCAAAACCGCGTCGCGGACGCAACCTCAGGCGCAGCCGTTCGCCCGCAGCGCGCAGCGTTCGCGCGGCAAACGCCACGAAAAAAGCGAGCGGCTTGAAAAGGCCGCTCGCTTTTTTGATCGCTCGCCTTCGCGTGGTGGATCGCCTAGGCGGTGGCGTACCCGTCGGGGTTCGTCGACTGCCAGCGCCAGCTGTCGGCGCACATGCGGTCCAGGTCGTATTCGGCCACCCAGCCCAGCTCGTCGCGTGCCTTGTCGCATGCGGCGTAGTTCTCGGCGATGTCGCCCGCGCGGCGCGGCTTGATCTCGTAGGGCAGCTCTTTGCCACACGCGCGCTCGAAGGCGTGCACCACGTCGAGCACGCTCGATCCCTTCCCCGTGCCCAGGTTGAAGATGCCCACGCCCCGGCGCGTGCCGTCGGCGGCCGGCTCTCCTGCGACCGAACCCAAACCGCGCGGCTCGCCCGTGCCTACTTTGCCGCCCATCCAATCGAGCGCCGCCACGTGCCCGCGTGCCAGGTCAACCACGTGGATGTAGTCGCGCACGCCCGTGCCGTCGGGCGTGGGGTAGTCGTCGCCGAACACGCCAACGCGCGGGAGCTTGCCCACGGCCACCTGCGCCACGTAGGGCAGCAGGTTGTTCGGGATGCCCTTGGGGTCCTCGCCGATAAGCCCGCTTTCGTGCGCGCCGATGGGGTTGAAGTAGCGCAGCAGCACCACGTTCCACTCGTTATCACCCACGTACAGGTCGGAAAGCACCTGCTCCAGCATGCTTTTCGTCCAGCCGTAGGGGTTGGTGGCGTCGTGCTTGGGGCAGTCCTCCGTGATGGGGATGAACTCGGGCTCGCCGTACACGGTGGCGCTTGACGAGAACACGATGTTCTTCACGTCGTGCGCGCGTGCCACGTCGCACAGCGCCAGCGTGCCGGCCACGTTGTTCCAGTAGTACTCCAGCGGCTTGGCAACGCTTTCCCCCACGGCCTTGAATCCGGCGAAGTGGATGATGGCGTCCACGTCCTCTTTTGCGAAGATGGCGTCCAGCGCCTCGCGGTCAAGGATGTTGGCCTCGTAAAACGTCAGGCGCGCGTCGTCGGCGGCCAGGCCGACGATGGTGCGCACGCGGTCGACGGCCAAGGCGCTCGAGTTGCTCAGATCGTCCACGATGACCACGCGGTACCCCTTCTGCAGCAGCTCGACGCACGTGTGGCTGCCGATGAATCCGGCGCCGCCCGTCACAAGCACGCAGGTATCGGCCGGGTTCTTGGCCAGGCTCTTGTTCGCCATTGCTGTCTCCTCTCCGCTGGATGGCCAAACGCCCATCCGCTTCGTTCGGCTATGCGTCATGCGAGGCGCTTCGCTTTTTGCTCCGTCTATGGTAGCAGGGCGAGGCGCGTCCGTGCGCAAACGCGCCAAAGCAACACGGGCGGCCGAAGGCCCTCGTTTCAGTCGCGCGACGGGCGCGCAGGCGCTGCGGACAGCCCCCAACCCCCCTGTTGACGTGCGGGTGCAGGGGAGGGAGGGCGCCTTTTTTCATGGTACGTTTCATCGTGTGCGAAAAAGCGGTTCCCGAGGAGAGAGGCAAACGGAGATGAGATTCGGGAAAGTGAGGCGCCTGTGCGTCATTGCCGCTTTGGCGGCGGTCGCGTCTGCGGCGGCGCCGGGGGCGGCGTCGGCGGGCGAGGTGGAGGTCGGCTCGTTCACGCTGTCCAACGATGCGGAAACGCCGATCTTGAACACCGATTACACCTACTCAGGTTCCACGCTCACCATCATTTCCAACAAAAGCGTCACCGTCTCCATGAAGGACGCAGGAAGCACCAGCACGACAGACAACATCGTGGTGAACGTCGGTCCCGGCAATGCCGCCAACCTGACGCTTGACAACGTGAGCATCGATGTGTCGGACGCCGATGGGCGTGCCGCCCTGCGCATTCAAAGCGGCGATGCGGTCATCGAGCTTGACGGCCGCAATGTGCTCAAGTCGGGCTCGCATCGCGGCGGCCTGCAACTGGGCGGAAGCGACGGGGCCCGCGACGACACCGGCACGCTCGTCGTAAACGACAGCAACGCAACGGCCGGCTCCCTTACGGCCGAAGGCGGAGACGACGGCGCCGGCATTGGGTCCGGCGGGTACTGGGGCAGATCCGCCGCCGGCAGCGATGGGCAGAATCTAAGCTCTGGCAGCCTTCCGGCCGGGTGGAAGGCCGTCGGCTCCATCACCATCAACGGCGGCACCATCACGGCCGTCGGGAAGCGGGGCGGCGCCGGCATCGGCGGAGGCTCTCTGACAAGCGCAGGCGACATCGCCATCAACGGAGGCGTCGTCACGGCCACGGCGTCGGGCACGGCGCGGTACGACTACAATTCGCACAACGTGGAGGCGATGGGCGGAGCCGGCATCGGCTCGGGCGCCGGCTGGGGCTTCTGGATTCGCTCGGGGTACAATCGCACGGCAACCGTCACGTGCGGGAAGATAGCGATTTCCGGAGGCGAGGTCACGGCCACCGGTTCAAGGATGTCTCCGGGCATTGGAGGCGCATCCTGCATCGGCTCGGGTGACGGCGTGAGCGTGAATTCCGTTCAGCGAGCCACCGCCGCCGGATCGGTCGTGATCTCGGACGGTGTCGTCACCGCAAACGGCGGCGAGAAGGCCGCCGGCATTGGGGCGGGCCAGAACTCGTCCAACAAGCTTATCGACATCACGGGCGGCACCGTTCGGGCCAACGGCGGAAACTGCCCCAACGGAGAGAGGAACGTCACGGGCATCGGCGGCGCGTACAACAGCAATCCCCAGACGTTCACCATTTCCGGAGGCAGCATTTGGGCCACTGCCAAGAGCAATTCCCCGTACATCAATGCGGGCGCCAAAATCACCGGCGGATTCTTCCACGTTGACAATCCGGCCAACTGCATGGACAAGCAGAGCGTGTACAGCGTGGTTCCCCAGCCGGGCTACGGCGTGGCCGAAAACACCGCCGATACGAACGTGAGCATGACGGACTATCAAGTTCGCGTTGTGCCCGCGCCTGCGCTGTCGGTTGCCAACGCCTCCGAGAACAGCTTCACCTACGGCGAGAAGACCGGCCAGCAGATCATCGACGACTTGGGCGCCGTGACGGCGACGTCGCACACGGAAGCGCTCATGCCGGAGGGCGCCGCCATCGTCGAAACGGAGCCGGTCGAGGACCGCGTGGCCTATCTTGTCAACGATGGGGAGCCGGGCGTGGCCTACAACGGCTGGAGCTGGTTGGCGGGATACCGGGAGCTTGATCCCGCGGAGCATCTGGACGCGGGCGCCTACACGCTCATGGTCCTCGTCGAGCAAAGCGACGCGACGAAGGCGGACCCCGCCGCCGGCAGCACCAACCCCGAGATCGCCCCCGCTTTCCGGAAGATCGCGCTCACGGTGGACAAGAAGCCGCTTGCGGAGGGCATGTTCAACGCGCTGGCCGATTCGGTCTACTCGGGCGTTCCCCAAACGCCGACGCCGAGCATCGCGGATGGCGAACCGCTGCTGACCGAAGGCGACTACACGGTGTCCTATGCGGACAACGCGAATGCCGGTACGGCCACGGTCACGGCGACCGCTTCCGCCGACGGCAACTACTCCGGCTCGGCGAGCCTTGCCTGGACCATCGACAAAGCCGTGCTCACGGTGAAGGCCGAAGATCAAACGGTGGAGTTCGGGGCCGCCCCGGCCGCCAACCGGTACGCCTTCGACGGGTTTGTGAACGGCGAGGACGCGGCAAGCGCGAACATCGCGGGCGCGCCCCTCATCACGTGGCCGAGCTACGTTCCGGGCGCATCGGGGCCGGGCTCCTACGACTTCTCCCTTGCGGTGGGAACCTTGGACGCGCCCAACTACCGTTTCGAGGCGGATGCTGCGCAGGGCGTGCTCACGGTGACCACCGCGGCAACGCGGATCATCGACGTCGTTGCGGCCGACTGCGTCTATGGCGACACGCTCACCGTGACGGGCAAGGTTGCAGCACCCGCCTCCGCATCCGTTCCCGCGGGCAGCGTGACGCTTTCCTACCACGACGGAGCCGGCGATCACGAGCTGGGCGACGCCGCGTTGGACGCGGCCACGGGCGGGTTCGTCCTTGAATACGACACGTCGGGCAAGGCCGTTCCCACCGGGGCCGGCATCAAAGTGGATGTGAAGTACGCCGGAAGCGACGATGGCAGCTTCGCGTCCGCATCCGACGCTTCCGCAACCTTCGATCTGGCCAAGAAGGAGATAACGCCGCGCGTTGCCGGCGACGACACGCGCGAGTACGACGGCACCACCGACGTGACGGGCGCGGGCCTGTCGGTCGAGTTCGACGGCAAGCTGCAAAACGACGCGGTTGCCTGCACAGCCTCCTGGGCTTACGCCGACGCGGCCGCCGGCACCCGCGAGGTTGGGGCAAGCGGCATCCAGCTTGCGGACGATTGGGGCGCCTGGTACGCGCCAACCGCCGATGCGGCCGTCAAAACCGACGTCACCGGCATTGTTCCACGTGCCGTCACGTTGGCGGTGGCTGACGCCACGGTGCCTTACCGCGCGGGCAGCCTGCCGGCCTTCTCCCTGGTCCAGCAGCCTGTTTCCGGCTCCTACGCGGCGGGCGAGGGCTACGCGGACTTGGGCGTGCAAAACCTTGCCTTCGACGTGGCCCCCACCTACGATCCCGCAGCATCGGCCCAAGGCAGCACGCACGAGGTTGCGGTGTCGAGCCAAACCGTTGCGAACAACGCCAACTACAAGGCAACCTTCGCGCCCGGCACGCTCACCGTGGTGAGGTCCTCCTCGGCTGTGGTGGGCGTCAAAACCTACGACGAGACGGGTGCAACGGAGAAGTCCGCCTTCACCTACGGCGATAAGATGGTGGTGAAGGGCACGGTGTCGGCCACGGGCACGGCTGCCACGCGCGCCCTTGCCGCGCCGGCCGCCAACGAGGTGGCGCTCTACCATGCGGGCGCCGGCGCGCAGCTTTCAGAGCCTGCGCCCGTGCAGGCGGACGGGTCCTTCGAGCTGCGCTACGACACGGCCGAGAAGGGCATTGGCGTAGATCCCGCCGGCACGGATCTCGAGGTGCGCTACGTGGGGACGGCCGACCAGGGCGACGCGGTTGCCACGGTGACGGTGACGCTGGCCAAGAAGGCGATAACGGTTTCGCTGGGCGGCGCTGCCGCCAAAGCGTACGACGGCACGGACGCGCTGCCCCAGGGGCATGCGGTCACGTGGCAGGCAAGCGGCTTGGAGTCGGATTCCTCGGACGCCGACGCGGTGGCGGTTGGGCTTTCCAACCTGAGGTACACCGGAGCTGCGGCGGGCACCACGGGCGTGGAGGGCACGGCTTCCCTGGACGAGGCCGCCCTCGACGGCGGTTGGTACCGGCTTGCCGACGCCGCGGCCTCCGGCGCGGTGGCAGACGGCATAGAGAAGGCGGTCGTTTCCGTCTACGCTCCTGATCAGGAAGTTGTGTTCGGCTGGCGTTGGATGCCCGTCTACGAGCTTTCCGGCTTTGCGAATGGCGAGGACCAAACCACGGCAACGGGTTTCTCGGGCGCGCCGAGCTTCGGGGGCACCGGTTACCAAGCGGGCGCGACGCCCGCCGGATCCGCGCTGCCCATCGTTGTGGACGTTTCCGGCATGACGGCCGACAACTACCGCTTCCAAGCGGCGCAGCAGCAAGGCGAGCTTGCGGTTGTGGCAAGCGCCACCTCCGTTGCGGCCTCCGTCTTTGGCGGCACGGCGGGCGCGGCCGACTCCTTTGTCTACGGCGACGTGGCAACCGTGTCCGGCACCGTGTCGGCCGCAGGGTCGGCGCAGCAGCCGACGGGCGATGTGGTTCTATGCGCGGTGGCGGCCGACGGGTCGGAGAAGGAGCTGGCGCGCGCGGCCGTTGGCGCCGACGGGTCCTACTCCGTAAGCTATGGCACTTCCGACAAGGGCATCGATCCTGCCAAGGGCGTGCAGCTGATCGTGCGCTTCAACGGGGGCGGGTCCTTCCAAGGCTCCCAGGCGGCCGTTTCGCTCGATCTTGCCCCCAAGGCGCTGGCGCCCTCGGTGGCAGGCGACGCCTCCAAGGTCTACGACGGCACGGCGGGCATGGCGGACGCCACGGGGCTGTCCGTCTTGCTGGCGGGAGCCCTTCCGAACGACTCCGTCTCCGCCGCGGCCGACTGGTCCTTCGACGCTCCCGGCGCGGGCACCACGGGCGTGACGGCGGCGAACATCTCCCTTGAAGGCGCCGATGCGCGCTTCTACGAGCTTTCCGCCCAAGCGGCCTCCGGTTCTGTGGCCACCGGCATTCAAAAAGCCGTGCTCCATGTGGCGGCCGAGGACGTGTCGGTCAAGCACGGCCAGGCCCTGCCCGCGTTCACGCGGGTGGTCACCGGGTTCGTCAACGGCGAGACCGAGGCCACGGCGGGCGTGGCCGGCGATGCGGTTCTGTCCTGCCCGGGCTACACGCCCTCTGCGGTCAAGGACGAGACGTTCGACATAGAGGCGGACGTCACCGGCATGTCCGCAGCCAACTACCGTTTCGAGGAGGCTGCGGACAAAGGGCAGGTCCTTGTGGTGGAGAACGACTCGGTGGCGTCCTGCTCCCTTTCCGCAACGGCCCTCGTCTACGGGGACACGCTGACCGTGACCGGTACGGTGGCCCCCGACGGCGCCGTGGCCGGCGTGACCGCCGACGGCGGGCGCATGGGCGTCTACCTCGGCCAGACGAGGATCGGTTGGGCCGAGGTGCAGCCGAACGGCACCTTCGCCATTGAGTACGCCACAACCGACAAGCAGCTTCTGCCCGGCGCGCACTCCAACCTGACCTTGCGCTATTCGGGCAACCACTCGCTTGCATGGTCGGAGACGGCCGTGCAGGCCGTGGAGCTTGGCCCGCTTTCGGTGAGGCCCTCGGTGGCAGGCGACGCCTCCAAGCCCTACGACGGCACGGATGCCGTGACGGACGCCTCGGGGCTGTCCGTGGAGCTGGCGACCGCGTTTGCCGGCGACGACGTGTCTGCGACGGCGGATTGGGCCTTTGTGGGCAGGGACGCGGGCGAGACGGGCGTCGAGGCGTCGGGCATCGCGCTTGCGGGCACGGCCGCGCCGTTCTACGAACTTGCCGCCCAAGCGGCCTTTGGCACGGTCGCCACCGGAATCCAGAAGGCGCCGCTTGCGGTGGAGACGGCAACGTTGGAGCGCAAGGACCACGACGGGGCCGACCGGACGGCCACGGTGTCGGCGGTGGGGCTTTCCGGCTTCGCTCCCGGCGAGGAAAACGCGTTCGAGTACGGCCGCGACTTCACGGCCTCTGCCGAGTTCGACGCCGGATCCTACGCGGTGGGTCCGGACGTTCCCGCGAAGGTGACGGTGGTCCTGGGGCAGTCCATGGGGAACTACTACCTGGTCGATCCCGAGTTCCCGGCTGTCGGCGACGTGTTCGGCAACGTGGTCCTTCCCGGTCCGGACGGCCAGGGCGGCACCGATGACGACGTGACGGTCTCTCCCGACGCGGGCGCCGACGAGCCGATCTCGACCGACCCGTCGACCGGCGCCGCGGCAGTGCCCGAACCCGGCGCCGCGGTGACCTACCCTGACGGCGAGGGCGGCTCCTTTACGGTGGAGGTGCCCGGCGGCGCTCAGGTCAACCCTGACGGCTCCATCCGCCTGCCCGGCAATGACGGTGCAACCGGCACGGGCGACGATCCCTACCTGCGTCCGAACAAGGGAGCCTCCGCCAACGGCGACGGTTCATGGACGCTGCCCGAAGGCGGCACCGTGGAGATGCCTGACGGCACGGTGAAGGAGGCGCCGGCCGGTTCGACGGTGCTGCCCGACGGGACCATCGCCATCGACTCGACGCCCATCGGCCCTGCAACCGTGATCCTGCCGGGGCCGGACGGCCAGACGGGCACCGACGACGACCTGTCCGTGAAGCCCGGCGGGGGCGGCTCCGTTGCGACCAACCCCGACGGCAGCGTGACCGTTCCCGAGGGCGGCGCCACCGTGACCTATCCCGACGAAGAGGGCGGCTCCTTTACGGTGGAGGTTCCCGAGGGGACCGTGATCGACCCGGACGGGTCGGTGCGTCTGCCCGGCGAGGACGGTGCGGCTGGAACCGACGACGATCCCCATCTCTCGTTGACTCCGGGCGCGACGGTGGACGGCGACGGCGTGTGGACGCTGCCCGAAGGCGGTTCCGTCTCCTATCCCGGCGAGGGCGGCGGCCATGCGGTGGACCTTCCGGCCGGCAGCATGGTCAACCCCGACGGCTCCATCCGCCTGCCTGGCGAGGACGGGGTTCTTGGCAGCGCCGACGATCCGGCCTTGCTGCCGGGGCCGGGCGCCTATCCGAATCCCGAGGGTTATCCGGAGGGTTCCTGGGCCCTTCCCGAAGGCGGCATCGTCGTCATGCCCGACGGCACGGCGAAGGAGGCTCCTGCCGGTTCGGTGGTGCTGCCTGACGGGACCATAGTGGTGCCCGAAAAGCCCGTCCCACCGGCGCCGTCTGGGTCTGAGGGCGAAGGCGGCTCCGGGTCCGAGGCCGACGCTTCGGACGGCTCCTCGTCCGTCAGGCGCCTGCCCGCCATGGGCGATGCCGCGCCGCTTGTGGCGCTCGTTCTGGTCGCAGCCGCCTCGGGCGCCCTTGCCCTGGCCGTTCGCCGCCGGCGCGCCCGTTAGCTCCCGATGCCCCTTCGGGGTTTGATCCTGCCCCGAGGGATGCAAGCTTGTCGGGGCCCCGAGGACGTTCGGGGCCCCGAGCTTTTCGGAGGTCTGGATGGCAGGCCATGGGGCGGGCCGGGAAATCGCGGCTTTTGTCGTGCGGTCCGTCCCCAGACGCAAGCGCAGCCCGCGGGGGAGGCGGGCTGCGCTTGGACGAGTGAAACGAGGAGGACCGTCGGAGGCGGTCTTTCCACGCTTTTTATACTAATTTATGAATTATTTCTTGTCAAGAATAATTTTTTCAACATGGAAGAATGAGGCGAGAAGCGAGGGGCGAGGGGCAGCATGATTGCGGCCTCTCTGTTAGACCACCATTGACACGAGCCTATGCTGGCCAACCCTCGAGCCGAGCTTCTCCTGGTCGGGTGTTTCGGAAAACCCCCGCTCGACGGCTGCCCGACGGGCGGGAAAGGCTTTCCGAGGCGCCCGGCGGGGCTTTGCCCGACGAGTGGGCGGAGCTTTCCGAAGCGATGGCGGGGCTTTGCCCGACGGCCCGGCCTGTCGCTTTTCGCCCTTGCCGAGGGGTCCGCCCGCCGCCCGCCCTTCATTCTCGTCCCGCCGCCCGCCGGCCCTTCGTTCTCGTCCTGGTGGACGCGGGTCGTCTGCGCCCACCTCGGCTACGAGCGCCCGCCAACGCGCAGGCTCAACAGAAGATGGCGAAGCCCCTCCAAAGGAACCCCAAAGGAGCGGCCCTGCTCCCGCATGGCGCTTTTGCGTCGAGGCGCCATGCCCGCCTCGGCATTGTCTATAATACGAAGCGCTGCACCTCAAGAACGGCCGGCTGCGGTGTGCGCCGGCATCCGAACGGAAAGGACGTTTCGTGGCAGACATTCATTTCGGCACCGACGGATGGCGCGCCATCATCGGCGAGGACTTCACGAACGACAACCTGGTGTGCGTGACGGACGCGGCCGCCCGCATCTTCAAGGAGGACGCGCTTGCCGCCGGACGCCTGGCCGACGCACCCGGCACGCTCATCGTCGGCCACGACTGTCGGCGCGACGCTCATGCCTACGCCCAGCTGGCAGCCGAGGTGGCGGCGTCGCACGGCTTTCGCGTGAAGCTCACGCAGGACTACTGTCCCACGCCCACGCTGTGCTGGTCGGTGGCGCAGGACGCCGACGCGGTGGGCGGCATCATGCTCACGAGCAGCCATAATCCGGCCGAGTACCTGGGCGTGAAGCTGCGCATGGCCGACGGCGGCGCCTCCGGCAAGGAGTTCACCGACCGCGTGGAGGCCGCCCTGTCCGCCGCTCCCACGGACGCGCGTGGCGCGTATGAGACGGTCGATCTCATGACGCCGTATTTGGCCGCGCTCAAGGCGCGCGTGGACGCCGAGGCCATCCGCAACGCGGGCCTGCGCGTGGTGGTGGACCCACTCTACGGCGCCGGCCGTCGCTACCTGGCCGGCCTGCTGCGCGATCTGGGCGTGGAGGTGTGCGAGATCAACAACGGCGCCGACCCCACCTTCGACGGCCTGCACCCCGAGCCCATTCCACCGTGGGTGGACCGCTGCATCGCCAAGGTGCCCGAGCTGGGCTTCGATGCCGGCTTCATCAACGACGGCGACGCCGACCGCATTGGCGCGGTGGACGAGCATGGCAACTTCGTGAACCCGCACCGCATCATCACGCTCATCGTGTCGCACCTGGCCGAGGACAAGGGCCTCTCCGGCCGCGTGGTGTCCACCATCACCGCGTCGGCCATGCTGGCGCGCCAGTGCAAGCGCCTGGGCCTGGAGCTTGTCAGCACGCCCGTGGGCTTCAAGTGGATCTACGCCGAAATGGAGAAGGGCGGCGTCATGGTGGGCGGCGAGGAGTCCGGTGGCATCGGCATTCCCGGCCACGTCATGGAGCGCGACGGTTTGCTGATGGCGCTTCTTCTGTGCGAGACCATGGCGCAGCGCGGTATGAGCTTGGGACAGCTGGTGGACGACATGTTCTCCAAGGTGGGCCGTTTGGAGTTCGAGCGCCAGGGCCTGTCCATCACCGAGGAGCAGATGGCGCGCTTCCGCGCCGAGGTGGTGCCCGGCTTCGCGCCTGCGGAGGTCTGCGGAAAGAAGGTGGTGGACGTGGACCGTCGCGACGGCGTGAAGTTCTACCTGGAAGGCGACGCGTGGCTCATGATGCGCCCTTCCGGCACCGAGCCGCTCGTGCGCATCTACGCCGAGGCTGAGACGACAGACGAGGTGCGCGCCCTGCTCGAGGAGGCCAAGCGCGTTATCGTGGCGTAAGGCGCATAAGAAACACCTGGTAGAGGGCGAGTGTTTCACGTGAAACACTCGTGTGAGGACCCCGGCCCGCAAGCGGCGAGCCGGGGTCTTCGCTTCGTCGCGCCGCTTGCGCCCGTCTTAGCGTTCGCCGAAGCGCGGCAGCTTTTTGAGCAGCGCCCATGCCGCCTGCTTGTCCTGCGCGTCGTCGAGCATGGCGTCGAAGTCGCGAAACGCCACGCAGGTGCGTCCGAACACGCGGCTTTGCGCTCCGGCGGGAACCTCGCAGCGGTACGCGCGGGCAAGCGCGCGGGCGGCGGCGCTGTCGGCGGCCACAAGGCACACCGGGTCAAGTCCCTCCGTCAGCAGGAACAGCGCCTGGTCGTCAAGAGGCGCATCCCCCTCGGCACGCTCCTGCGCGCCGAGCGCGGCGAACGCGCAGGCGGCAGGTCCGTACCCAAGCGCCGCTGCCGAGCTGTTCAGCGCATGGCGGGCGCGCTCGGCCAGCGTCCATGCGCTCAGCACGAGCACGAGCGCTGAGCGCGCCCCATCCAGATGCGCGTCGAAAAGCTCCCATGCTTCGTCAAGCGCGACCTCGTACATGTTACCGTTTACAGATTTTTTCACACTATCCCTTGCGGTCGGTTCCGGCAAGCCGTATAACCGTAATGATAGCAAGAATCGCCCGCTGCGGCACATCGTGCGCGCATCGTGCCCTGCGTCCGCCGCAGCGTGGGACGCGGGATCGCCCGCCGAGGCGGACACGCCGCGACAACAGAGCAAAAGAGGAGACGAGCCATGTGCACGAACGGAATCAACACGGGGCAGTTCGAACAGATGATCAGCCAGATCGACGACCACGTGAAGCTGGAGCGCCGCTGGGCGCACAACCTGGCGCACCAAGCGGAAGACGCCGGTTACGCCACGGTGTGCGAGAAGCTTCACGCCGCCCAGGCGCTGCTCGACGAGGCGCGCGCCGCCCTTGACGAGGCGAAGGACGCGCTCGAGGACGATGCCGAGGCGGTTGCCGGCGTCACCGTGAGCCTGGTGTAGGCCGCGAGGCGTCCATGGGCAACGACCTCATGCGCTTCTCGGTGGCCATGCCCGAGGAGCTGCTCGTCCGCTTCGACCAGCTGGTGGCCCGGCGCGGATTGGCCAAGAACCGCAGCGAGGTGGTGCGCGACCTCGTGCGCGACGCGCTGGTGGAAGACGAGTGCGTCACGCCGGGTGTGGAGGTGGTGGGCACGCTCACCATCGTGTTCGACCATCATGCGGGAGATCTGCAGGAGAAGCTGCACGCCATCCAGCACGATTACTTCGAATCCATCATCTCGTCCATGCACGTGCACCTCAACGCGCACCATTGCCTCGAGGTCATCGTGCTGCGCGGCGAGACGGGCCTCGTGCAGGACATCGCGAACCTCATCCTGGGCACGAAAGGCGTGAAGAACGGCCGCCTCGTGGTCACCACCACGGGGCGCTCGATGTGAACGCAGGCCAGTGCGGCGTGCGGACCGGCTAGCGCGCTCCGTCCGCGCGCCGGCGGGGCGTTCGCGAAAGAAGGCAACCGACCCAAGGAGGGCGACAGGACAATGGACTCGACGGTCATGCTGGGCCACGGCAGCGGCGGAACCATGATGAAGCGCATCATAGACGAGGTGTTCTTCGCCGCCTACGCGGGTGACGAGCTTCTGCGCGGCGACGATGCGGCCGTGCTGCCCGCGCCGGCGCCGGGCGAGCGGCTCGCCTTCTCCACCGACAGCTTCGTAGTGACCCCGCACTTCTTCCCCGGCGGCGACATCGGGCGTTTGGCCGTGTGCGGCACGGTGAACGACGTGGCCACCAGCGGCGCCCGCCCGCTTTATCTGAGCTGCGGCTTTATCCTGGAAGAGGGTTTTTCCGTGGACGATCTGCGCCGCATCTGCGCCTCCATGGCCGAAAGCGCGCGCGAGGCGGGGGTGCGCCTGGTCACGGGCGACACGAAGGTGGTGAACCGCGGCCATGGCGACGGCGTGTACATCAACACAAGCGGCGTGGGCGTCCTTGCGCCGGGCGTCAACCTGGGCGGCGCGCAGATCAGGCCGGGTGACAAAGTGCTGGTCACCGGCACGCTCGGCGACCACGGCATAACCATCATGAGCTGCCGCGAGGGTTTGAGCTTCTCCGCCGACCTCGAAAGCGACGCCGCGCCGCTCAACCACCTCATAGCCGAGGTGCTGGCGGCGGCGCCGGATGCCCGCTGCTTCCGCGACCCCACGCGCGGCGGCCTGGCCTCCACCTTGAACGAGCTGGCTGCGCAGTCGAACACCGACATCACGGTGGAGGAGGACGCCGTGCCCGTGAAGCCCGCCGTGCGGGGCGCGTGCGACATGCTGGGCTACGACGTGCTGCAGGTTGCCAACGAGGGCAAGATGGTGTGCGTGGTGCCCGCCGACCAGGCCGAAGCGGCGCTTGCGGCCATGCGCGCGAACCGTTACGGGGCAGAAGCCGCCCTCATCGGCGAGGTGGCCGCCGCCCGGCCCGATCGCGGCCCGAAGGTGTTTCTGCGCACGGCGTTCGGCGGGACGCGCATCTTGGACATGCTGGTGGGCGAGCAGCTTCCCCGCATCTGCTAGTGCGGGCGCATGCGGACAAGTTCTCCACGCCGACGTGCGCTTTCATTTCAGAATGCGCACGTCGGCATCCATCCTGGCATACGTATTCCATGCTTGCGTGCGTTCAGCCGTGAACCGAGTGGCGGATACCGACCCGCATCGACTGTGCAAAGTTACCTCCTTCCCCTTGACAAGGGCAACGAACGAAAGCAAGAATTACTTGAAACGGTAACCGACGGTAAAAGCGGCTTTGTACTCGGGTGCGATTCAATCGTGTCCTCCGATGAAAGGTGCGGCCATGATGCACAACTACGTTCTGCTCGAGGACGATACGCAGATTGCCTATTCGGAAATGAGGGAAGATCGCACCGTTGGCATCGCCATCGAGCGCCCGCGCGATTTTGGCTTCGATGCTGCGGAGACATCCCTTCCCGCCCTCACTTGGGCCAATGTGGACGGCTTTACCGATGACGAGTTGCGTCGGCTCAGCGTTTTCCTGAAGAACAATGCCCCTCTTATCGTTCGATTCGCACAAGAAGCTTCCAAGCAGTATGCCTAGGCTCTACGTCTTCGGGCAATACGTCATCTTCTTCTGGGTTGGAGAGAACGGTGAACCCGTCCATGTGCATGTGTCGGTGAAGCGCCCCGAAAAGGACTCGACCAAAATCTGGCTCACACGAAGCGGAGGCGCGCTGCTCGCCCATAACGCAAGCCGAATTCCCCAGCGCGACCTCAACAACATCCTTGATTTCATAACCTATAACCACAGCGCCATTTGCGAACGATGGCATGAGGTTTTTGGCGAAGCAAGCTTTTGCTGCTAACCGCTTTCGCCCCTCTTCTTTCGACCAGTGTGCGCTGGCCCATTGCGTCCGGCCGCAATCCGCGCCGCTTGCGGGCGCGCCCTTTGTGCGAACGACAAGCACGACGGCTATTTTCTGCCGCATCCTGAAAAATTTTGCCGTTTCATATTGCAATTGCGGGGAACAATGGTATTTTGCGGGCAGAAAGTTTTATGGGGAAGCGTCCGACGCCGGTCGTCGGTGCTTTAGACGAGAAGGAGTTTGACATGTCTCATCCGGTTATCGAAACCGACGAGTGCATCGGCTGCGGCATCTGCGTTGACGCCTGCCCGCAGGAAGTGCTCGAAGTGGTCGGCGGCGTTGCGGAGGTCGTGAACGAGGACAGCTGCATCGCGTGCGGCGATTGCGTCGAGGAGTGCCCGATGGGCGCTATCCCCGAGGTCGTGGAGGAGTAACCTCCCCTCATACGCGCTTGGCAAGGCCCCGCCTCCGGCATAGCCCGGAGGCGGGGCCTTGTGCATGATGGGGGAAACCGCCCGTCCCGTGCGTCGGGCCGGCAACGGCCGCATGAGCGGGGCGTAACGCTTGCCCGACGCCCCCTGCGCGCAACCGCGGTCCTTCTATAGTCGATGCCTGAAAATAATTTACATGACAAATTGGTAACTAACTTGACAGACAGAGACTTAGATTATATAGTTCGCTTCATCAAAAGAAGGCTAAGCCCACGCTGTGCAACAACGGCGGGGCCTCTGGCGGACGAAGCGGGCGAAGCACCGCAGGGCACGGCAACAAACTCCGGAAGAGAGGAAGCACGATAATGAGCAAGATTCTGGGCATCGACTTGGGTACGACGAACTCCGCCATGGCCGTCATGGAGGGCTCCGAGCCGGAGATCCTCGTGAACGCCGAGGGCGACCGCACCACGCCTTCTGTGGAGGGCTTCCGCAAGGACGGCGAGCGCGTGGTGGGCAAGGCCGCCAAGAACCAGGCGGTCACCAACCCCGAGAACACGGTGGCGTCCGTCAAGCGCTTCATCGGCCGCTCCTTCGACGAGACGGGCGAAGAGCAGAAGACCGTCAGCTACAAGGTGCAGAAGGGCAAGGACGGCCGCGCGGTGGTGGACATCGACGGCAAGGACTACACGCCGGAGGAGATTTCGGCCATGGTCCTGCAAAAGCTGAAGGCCGACGCCGAGAAGCAGCTGGGCAGCCCGGTGACGCAGGCCGTCATCACGGTTCCCGCCTACTTCAACGACGCGCAGCGCCAGGCCACGAAGGACGCCGGCAAGATTGCCGGCCTGGAGGTTCTGCGCATCATCAACGAGCCCACGGCCGCCGCGTTGGCCTACGGCCTTGACAAGACCAACAAAGACGAGAAGATCCTCGTGTTCGACCTGGGCGGCGGCACGTTCGACGTGTCCATCCTGGAGCTGGGCGACGGCGTGTTCGAGGTGGCGGCCACCGCAGGCGACAACCACCTGGGCGGCGACGACTGGGACCAGCGCGTCATCGACTGGCTGGCCGACAAGTTCAAGGCCGACAACGGCATTGACCTGCGCCAGGACAAGATGGCCCTGCAGCGCTTGAAGGAGGCTGCCGAGAAGGCGAAGATGGAGCTGTCCTCCACCACGCAGGCCAACATCAACCTGCCGTTCATCACGGCCGACGCCTCCGGCCCGAAGCATCTGGACTACACGCTGACGCGCGCTGAGTTCGAGCGCATCACGAAGGATTTGCTCGACCGCGTGAAGAAGCCCGTTGAGCAGGCGCTCAAGGACGCGGGCCTCAAGGCTGGCGACATCGACGAGGTCATCCTGGTCGGCGGCTCCACCCGCATGCCCGCCGTGCAGGACGTGGTGAAAAAGCTCACCGGCAAGGAGCCGAACATGTCCGTGAACCCGGACGAGGTCGTGGCCATGGGCGCGGCCGTCCAGGGCGGCGTGCTGGCTGGCGACGTGGAGGGCATCCTGCTTCTGGACGTCACCCCGCTGTCGCTGGGCGTGGAGACCATGGGCGGCGTCATGACCAAGATGATCGACCGCAACACCACCATCCCCACGCGCAAGACCGAGATCTACTCCACGGCCTCCGACAACCAGACGTCGGTCGAGGTGCACGTCCTGCAGGGCGAGCGCCAGATGGCCGCCGACAACAAGACGCTCGGCAAGTTCCAGCTCACCGGCATCCCGGCCGCGCGCCGCGGCGTGCCGCAGATCGAGGTCACCTTCGACATCGACGCCAACGGCATTGTGAACGTGTCGGCCAAGGACCTGGGCACCGGCAAGCAGCAGCAGATCACCATCAGCGGCTCCACGGCGCTCAACGACGACGAGGTGGAGCGCATGGTGAAGGACGCCGAGGCGCACGCCGAAGAGGACAAGCGCCGCAAGGAGGAGGTCGAGGTCCGCAACAACTGCGACGCGCTGGTCAACGCCACCGAGCAGACGCTCGCCGAGGTGGGCGACAAGGCTCCGGCCGACGTGAAGTCGCAGGCCGAGGAGGCCATCGCCGAGGCCAAGAGCGCGCTTGAGGGCACCGACATCGACGCCATCAAGGCCGCCACGGAAAAGATGCAGCAGGCGGGCTACAAGCTGGCCGAGGTCGTGTACTCCACCGAGGGCGCTGCCGCCGGCGCCGGCGCTGCCGCCGCCGAGACGGCTCCCGCCGACGACACCATCGAGGCCGACTACGAGGTGGTCGACGACGACAACGCCAAGGAAGGGAAGTAAGAGCCATGGCCCAGCCGAGCACATCCTCGCCGGAGCGCGCGGCGCAAGGCGAAGGCAGGAAGATTCCCATCGAGGATGCCCGCACCGAGGCCGAGCAGGTTTCGGAGCAGGGAAACCAAGACGACACGGGCAGCGGCGCCATCCCCCCCACCTCCCCTCGGGCCGCTGCCAGCGCTGCACCGGGCGACGCTGCGGGGGCGGCCGCCGGCAGGG
>NZ_CBDTNW010000035.1:0-38047 GCF_965361815.1 Rubneribacter sp. | reverse complement strand
CTGTTCTCGTCGGGAAAGCACCAGGTCGGCGGTTCTGCGGCAACGACGGGGAAGGCGCGCGGGCGGCCAGACCTTCCGACTTCGGTGGATTCTCGCCGCGCGGGCGCGCTCTCTGCGAAACCGGCGTTGACACGAACCGGTGTTTGCCGAATCTCGAACCGAGCCTTCCCTGGTCGGGCGCCGGGCAAGGCTCTCCCCGCCTGACGGGTAAGGTTTTGCCCGGCGAACCGGCCTGGCCTCTGCCAATTCTGGTTCAACACGGAAAATTCCCTCATTTGGTCAAAATCCGGGCGAATCGGGGGTTTGGCGGAAGCAGGTCCTTCCTTTTCGGAGAGAAATCCCAGGTCGGAGTTTTTCAGGTGCACAAAAAGGCGGCTGGAGGCCGCCTAAAACCCCCGATTTGCCCGGATTTTGACCAACTGAAAAAATTTTTTTGCACATTTGCAGAAAACGCAGAATCGGACCGAGCGAAAGCGTAATTCGAGATGGGGGGGGGTGGTTGTTTTTTGCCAACCCGCTTTGGCTCCGATTAGCAGCACCGTCCGCGAAAAGCGGACAACGCCTATCCCCCATCCCCCCTCAATTGCTGCTAGAATGTACGCGCATGTATGCTGACGGATACACGGCGGCATCGCCAAAACAGGGGGCGAAAGCCGCGATGGCTCGCGCAAGGCCGGTCTTGCGCGGCGGTTGAGCAGGGAGGTTTCTATGAGAAAGGCGAGGTGCGCACGCATACGCGCGCTTGGTCGGCGCGCTTTCAGCGTTGTGATGGCCGGTTTGTTGGTGGCAACGATGATGCCGCTTTCCTTGGCTGCCTATGCCGATTCCGACACCCCCGAAACCTCCGGCGACAAGACCCCCGATTTCCCTAACGGGGGGGGGCAGCTAATTCTCTGACCAATGACCCCGAGTCGTCCGGCGATTCGCTTGCAGAGGGGGGGTGGCTATTTGGCGATGCCCCGACAGGCGAAACGCCCTCGGACGACGGCGCGGCGAACCCCGAGCCGCGCGACCCGAAGGACTGGTCGGCCTCCCTTGACGACCTCGTCCTTGATGCCTCCCTCTCCGTCTTGGCGCAGCGCCCCGCAGACGCTCCCGACGACGGGCTTCCTACTTCCATTCCCGCTTCGCTCGACATCTCGTTCGAGCTTGCTCCCACCGAAGAAGACGACGCCGTGCTTGCGGGCGACTGGTTTTCCGTCGCGCTGCCCGAAGGCGTCTCGTACGCAGGCGGCGAGGGCACCGTGCCCGCGACTTCGGCGGACGACCCCGAAGCCTCGGCGGACAGCTCCGCAACCCCAACTGATGATCTCGCAGCCACGACGGACGACTCCGCTACCTCGGCTGGCGACCCTGCGACCTCGACTGACGACCCCGAAGCCTCGGCGGACGACCCCGCAGCCGAGGCGGCCTTTGGAACCGTCAAGGACGGCGTGCTGCGCGTGGAGCTTGCTGCGGACGGGGCGCTCTCCGCGCATCTGTCGCTTGACGTGGCGGTGGACGCGGCTCTGGCAACCGACGAAGGCTCTCTGATCGAATGGATCGTGCAGACCGCCGAGGACGGCGAGCAGCGCACGGTTGAGCTGAAAATTCCCTCTGCGACCGAGCTTTTGGCCTTGTGGGGAGAGCCGGAGGGCGATCCTGAGGCCGGCGACGAGGCCGGTGGCGAAGCCGACGACGAAGCCGAAGACGACCCGGCCGCCGCGGCCCCGGCGAACGCCCTCGCCTCCCGCGCCGCCGCGCCCGATCCCACCCGGGTTCCCGGCACTGCAACCGAGAGCAAGACCCTCACCACCAACTGGGCCGACAACAACAACGCAAGCCGCCCCCAGCCCGGAGACATGAAACCGACCCTGACTTTCACGATCCGCGACCAGAAGGGAGCTGTCGCGTCCGTGGGGGAGGGCGGCCTCATCGGCGCGACGGACGGCACGCCGGCGGAAGGCATCCCGGCCACCGCCGAGAACGTGCGCCTCTACCTTGGTATGACAGACGCTCCCTCCGTGTCCACGGAGCAAACGGCTGTGGGAACCTACCTCTCCATGGCGACCGGCCTGCCTACAGAGGTGGTACAAACCACCTGGTCGCAAGCGCGGGACGATGATGGCAACCTGCTGTACGAGCCGGGCACGGGCGAGCCTGTCTACGAGTCTTCGAAAACCTCCTACACGGTGGAATGGTCGCTTGCCGACGCCACCGACTACGAAAATTACCGCCGCGACCCCGCGTCCCCGGAGGGCACGCAGAACCTCCAGCTTCTGACGGAGGTGCGGTTCACCATCACGGGCAAGGTGGGTGACGAATCCCTTGTTGGCCTGGGGGACGAAAACAACCTCATCCGCGTTGAAGTGGTGGTGGACAACCAGGTGAAGGGCGCATACGCCCTTGAAGACCTCATGCAGGAGAGCACCGACCCCGCTTCGCTCGAAAAGCAGGAGAGCTTCGGCGGCGCGTTCGATTGGGACTGGGCGTTCGACAAAGACCCCAACACCGTGGCCTTGTTCGCCGATCTGCCCCAGTACACAGTGGACGGCAAGCCTATCGAGTACCGTCTGATCTACCAGGGCTATGACGAGGATGACGACTACTACCAAGCCACCTACGACAACTCGGCGTCCGCCAATCACGGCACAGTGGTGGATTACGCCTATCCGGGCGGAACCATCGTGTTCACGCATGCGGGCACCACCACGTTCGACGCCACAAAACAATGGAGCGACGGCGACAACAAGAACAAGCGCGACAACGTGACGTTCTCGCTGTGGCGCTACTCGGACGGCACCACGCCCGGCAGCATCGCCAACGCCTCGCAGGTGCGTGCGGCGGACGGCAGCTTCATCACCGTCACCGTCGGTCCCAACGATGCGGCCAACGACGGCACCGTGAACCTCGGAGAGCTGCTCAGGGAGCAATACCCCAGTCTTGAACTGGACAAATACGATTCGGACGGCTACCCCTTCGTGTACGGTATGCGCGAGGACACGACCCTGCCGGACTACGAGACGCTGCTCGATGACACCGCGCCCAATTACTACGATGTGGACGGGGAAACGCAGGTTTTCTACACCGACCAGAACCGCGACCCCAGCGCGGCGGAAGACGCCCCGTGGACGCGCCCCGCTGACGGTACCGATCGCCTCACCTACAACGGCGGCACCGTGGAGAACCATCTGACGGGCACCAAGCCGGTTTCGCAGGTCAAGACGTGGTCGGTGGCGGCGTTCCAAAACCAGCTGGAAGACGTGACCTGCACGTTCACGCTGCAGCAGCGCCGCGTAGGGACGAACGGCGAGTGGACGGACGCGGAGGACTCCCAAGGCGCCCTCATCACGCAAAACCTGAGCGGCTTCAATGCCGAAATGCTCACGCAGGAGATAACGGGGTCGTATCCCAAATACGACGAGGACGGCTACGAGCTGGAGTATCGCTGGGTCGAGACGAACGTCACGCAAGACGGCGCCGCAACGAACTTCATGCGCAACGCCGACGGCACCGCCACGTTCACGCTGAATCTGGAATCGCTCGAAGGGTCCGGCGACGAACCCGTGCAGGTGGAGTTCACGTCGCAGGTTGATCCCGACACCGGCGACATCGTCAACTCGTTCGACAACACCACCTACGAGAACGTGCAGAAACTGTGGCAGCAGCCCGCGCCCAACGATGACCAGTGGCTTCCCTCGCAGCCCGACCCGGCGCGCGAGGACGAGGTGACCATGCGCGTGTACCAGGGCACCACGCTGGTGGGCGATTTCACGCTGGACGGCAAGGCAGACGACAAGGCAAGCCGCTTCTATGACAGCTTGGAGGGCGATTCCGGCGACGCCGCGCCAAGCGCGCGGGAGACGGACCCCTACTATCTTGAGATCACGGGGCTTCCGCTGTACTCGGAGACGGGCGCGCGCTACCTGTACCGCGTGGTGGAGGTGGAGCCCGCCGGTTGGGACAGCCAGCGCAGCTATAATGCCGAGCAGCACCTCACCACCATCACCAACAGCTACGGGCCCGGCGAGGGCACCGATTTCCACCTCATGAAGGACTGGACGGACGGCGAGGACTCGGCCCACCGCCTGGCCTGCTTCATCGACGTGCGCGCGAAGAGCGACCTGTACTCGACAATCGATGGAACGCTCAAGTACCGGGAGGGCGACGTCATCTTCAAGGATCTGAAGCTTTCCGAGGCCAACGGCTGGTTCCTGGAGTTCACCGTTCCGGTGAATGGCCTGACCACGGATCACATCGTCGTGGAGGAGACGCGCCTGGAATCCCTCGACGGCCAGACCAAATACCCCGCGTACCTCAAAACCGAGGCCGAGAACGCAGGGCTTAAAAACGAGGGCTGGGTCAACGAAGGGTGGACCAACCCCGATCGTGAGCGCGTTGCCACCGACAACCACGTGTACGAGGTCACGTACCACCCCGACCAGAACGGTCCCTTCGGCAAGCAGACGTTCACGGTGAACAACCGCCGGCTGGGCTTGGTGGACCTCACGGTGGAGAAGAAGTGGTTGGACGGCGACGCTTCCGAGGTCGAGCGTCCGAAAGCGCAGCTTGTGCTGACGGTGGACGATCCGGAGGCGGTGTTCTCCGTCGATGCTGACGGCCAGGCGTACGCGAAGCTGGACGGCGGCAACAACATCCCGCTGTACAACAATACGAACAAACCGCTTATGGCAACCGTCGAGGACGACGGCAAAGCGCTCGTGATCGACATCAACCCTGCACAGAAGGAATCCACCTACGGCTTCTTCGGGCTGCCCAAGTACAAGGGCATCGAATCCGACGGCGAGGTGGTGCACTACACCGTTAAGGAGCGCTTCGTTGGCGACTCCGGCGATTACACAAGCTCCGTCTCGGTTGGCGAGTACACGGTGGGGGGCCGCCACTTCCACGACACGCAGACTTACACGGTGACCAACAAGCGCGTGGGCTCCACCAGCGCCACCTTCCACAAGGAGTGGAAGGACGTCTACGTGAACGAGAACCTGCATCAGCGTCCCGATATCGCGCTCACGCTGTACCAGGTGAGCGCCGAGACCGGCAACATGCCGGAGGCGGTTGAAGGCTACATCCACTACCTCTGGGAGGCGGATGAGAACCGGGAGGCGGGCGAGGGCCCGGATGGCGACATCGCGGCTGCCGGGAATCCGTCCTCGCAGGCGGCTTCGCATTACTCGCAAACCTGCACCATCAGCGGGCTGCCCAAATACGATGCCGAGGGCGACGAGATAACCTACTACGCGGTGGAAGAGTTCATGAACGACGGCGCCAGCCTGGGCTACGGCGACGTGACGTTCGCCGATGACCGCATGGGGGCCGTGGGAGACGGCGACCCCGCCGTTATCGAGGTGGAGACGGGTGAGGCCGTCGGCGACATCAGCACGGTGTCGGGCACCGATTACGCCCTGCGCTCCGGCGGCACGTTCGTCAACGCGCTTTCAGGCAACGTGATTGCCAACGGCACGAAGCTGTGGACCAACCTGCCCGGGTCGTTCTCGGCGGACGACTTGCCGAAGATCACGGTGTTTTTGCAGCAGAAGCTGGCGAGCGATGAAGCGTCGTGGCCCGCGCTGCGCGTGAAGTGGGAGGGCGATTCGCTCGTGCCCGTTGGCAACGGGGCCGTGGCGTGGACGTCCCAGCTGACGCCTGCCGGGAACAACCAGTACTCCTATCGCATCGAGCATACGGGCGACAACACCGCCGAGGATTCGACCGGCGACGCGCTGCCCCTGTACGACGAGAACGGCAACCTCTACGAGTACCGCGCCCGCGAGGTGATGGTCGGACTGCTGGGCACGCCGGGCTACATCGACGTGGACGAAGTGGGGGATGTGGACTTCTCGCAGTACTCGCAGGATGGGGGCGGAAACGACAACAACAAGGTCTTCACCATTCGCCATGGCAACACCGGCTCGTTCTTCATCAACAACGTTTACGACGCCGACAAGGGCAAGCTGACGGTGAAGAAGCTGTTCGATGGGCGCGCGGAGAATGACCACTACCCGGATGTCGAGTTCGTGCTGTACCGGCAGTACAAAACGAGCAGCGGCTCGTCGAGCGATGCGGAGCGCGTGGCGACGGGCGTTATCAAGGCTGACGAGTTTGCGGCTGGTAAGGACTCGTACACATTCGAAAACCTGGACATCTACGCGCCCAACGGACAGCCGTGGCAGTACCACGTGGAGGAAAAAAGCATCAACGGCTACACGACGAGCGTCGGCATGGGTGATCTTAGGCTTGGGGACGCAGGACTTGCGGCCGGCTCAGTGTCGAGTTCGGTTGAAGCTAAGGATGACGATACGGTTGACGTGACGTTCGCGAATGTGTACGGCGCGGAGAAACTCGCGCTTGAGGGAACCAAGGAGTGGGACGACTACGGCAACGCATTCGGCACGCGTCCTGCGAGCATAGACCTCTCGCTTTCGCGGAAGTCCGCGAGCGGGCAGGAGGAGAAAGTCACTCTGCAGGAAAACGATCTCAACGTTGAGGGATACCTGACTTGGACGAAAAGCAACCCCACCGACAGTATCTGGAAGTACTCCATCACCGGGCTTGAGCAGTGGGCGCCCGACGGCAGCGCCTGGACGTACACGGTGAAAGAGACGCTGCCCAACGGGGAAACCTCCTACCGCGTTGTGACCGGCTCGGCCAGCGGCAAGGGAGGGGCGACCGCCGAGGCCGACGGCACGCACCATGGCACGATAAGAGCGCTGAAAAACGCCCTCAAAGGTTCCGTGACCGCCACCAAGAGCTGGGAAAACGACGGCGACGATGAATGGGGCCTGCGCCCCCAGAGCGTCACCGTGAAGCTGCAAGCGCAGTACAAGAAAGAGGGCGACGCAGATACTTCCTACAGCACGTGGCGGAACGCCGATGAGGCGTTTGCGGACATGGGCATCGCGCCGCTGCCGACTGAGTTCCCTGCCATCGAGCAGACGCTGAACAAGAGCAACAACTGGCGCTGCACGTGGAGCAGCGTGCCTATGCAGGTCAAGGACACAAATTCTATGGCCTACGAGGTGCGCTATCGCGTGATCGAGACGAAGGTCGGCGACGTGGAAGTCACCTCGCTCACCGAAGATTCGAACGGCGTGGTGACCTACAGCACCACCGCCTCCTATGACGGCGAGCAAACCACGAAATGGGCAGGTGATGAAAGCAATCCGTCAAGCGCGATGACCAACGCCACGTCCATCACCAACACGCTTGATGCCACCTTCCTGAAGGTGACGAAAGTTTGGAACGATGAGAGCAACAAGTGGGGCCTGCGCGACAAGACGACCGACGAGCACAACAACTCGCTTTGGACGGTGGAGTACCGGCTCCAGCGTTCCAACGACAATAAACAGACGTGGGAGTGGGTCGGCGAGACAACCCCTGCTGTCATCACCGGCGCCCTGAATATCAACGAGCAAACTGTCACGTTCGAGAACCTTCCCGCGAAGGATGCTGACGGCAACGACTACCTCTATCGCGCCGTGGAGATAGTCCCCGGCGGCTACAAGGTGGTGAACGGTACCGAGGTGAAGAACGCCGAAGAAGCCGTGGTCGGCTCGACTGTTGGCATTGGCACCGACGGCACTTCGCAGACGTTCACGAACTCGCTTTACACTACCAGTCTAAGCGGCACGAAAGCGTGGACCGATTACGGCACGGGTTTCGCGCCCAAGTTTGGCGAAAATGACCGTCCCCGGATGACCATCGAGCGCAGCACGGATGGCAAAACATGGGAGTCGGCGAAACCTGATATCGGCGATATGCCGCAGCCGGCATGGACCGACAACAGCAACGGCACTTGGGCCTGGTCGTACAGCGGCCTGCCCGAATTCGACGGCGATGGCAAGGCGTACAGCTATCGCGTCAAAGAGGTCGCAGGCAGCGTCGGCGGGTTCTATCCCACGTACGGCAACGGCAGCTCGGCGGCGGGGCAAGACGGCACCATCACCAACGTCGCCACGCGCTTCACGCTCGACAAGAAAAACGACTGGGGCGTCGGTGAGACACTGAACGGCATCGAACTCGCTGTGATGTCCACCGATGGAGCCGCAACCTACGCCGTATGGCAGCGCGACGCGAACGGAACCGTGACCACCTGGTCGAACCCGAGCGGTGTCAAAACCGACGAGGTCTGGCCAGACGGAACGGGCAGCGGCAACGCAAAAATTTCGCAGTTCACCCTCATGAAAGACGAGGCGGCGGGCTGCATCGTCGGGTTGAAGGCCGGCAACTACCTCGTGCGTGAGACGGGCGCCGTTCCCGCCGACCACGTGCGGGCGCAGGACGTGCGCGTGACCCTCTCCGCAAGCGGCGCCCTCACATCCTCGACGGACGGTGCTGTGTCCACCAAAGGCGATCTTGCCACCGTGACGATGATCGATCCGGTGTTCCGAGGATACTTCACGTTCGCAAAGGCGCTTGCCGGCAACGCGGGCGCCGCAAACGCGATAGCGGGCGCGACTTTCGACCTGTACCGCGAGGGCACGGGCACGGACGGAGCCGACGAACTGATGGCGCAGAGCCTGACCACCGACAAAGACGGTCGCTTCTCCTCCTCTCAAAGCGACATCGAGATCGTCGGCAAAACCGACAATCGCCGCAGCACGCTCGAAGACGGCTTGCAGGCGGGTAGCTACTACCTGCTGGAAAAGGGCACTGCAGACAACGCCCACCTGCCCAACGGCAATGAGGCGAAGTTCCCCTTCGTCATCGACGCGGAGGGCAACCACGGCACGAACAACGCCGTGACCGTGTGCGACAACGGCGGCGATCAGGGCGAAACCTTGCTGAACGACCTGTTCACTGCCACGGTCACGCTGCCCAAGCTGGACGGCACGTCGAAAGAGGGCATCGAAGGCGCGGTGTTCGAGCTTTCCTACACGCCCGCAAGCGGCGGCACGGCGGTTGTCACGCGGGAGAAAACCGACGAGAACGGCACACTAACGCTCGCCCTTTCCGGCAAAGGCACCTACACGCTCACCGAGGTGGAGAACACAGGCTACCAGGTGGACAAGAACTTCAAGGTGACGTTCGTCCTTGAGAACGAGGACCATGGCAAGACGTTCAACCTGGCAGAAGCTGGCGACCGCACGATACTGAGCGCGACGGTCGAGGGCGAAATTGCCGCCGGCGGCCTGGTCAACAATCGGCTTACCGGCAGCGCGTCGCTCACGAAGACGAGCGATGACGGCACGCCGCTCAACGGCGTGGTGTTCTCGCTGCAAAAGAAGGACGCCGACGGCGCGTGGAATGACGTCGCAACCGGCCTGGAGACGGGCAAAGCCTACGACATGGCCGCCCGCGGCGCAGGCGACTCGGCGGAAACCGGCACGGCTTCCGATGCGGCTGCTCCCGACGCAGGCAACTCGGCGGAAACCGACGCGGCCTCCAACGCAGCCACCCGCAGCGCAGGCAACTCGGCGGAGACCAGCATGGCTTCCAACGTAGCCGCTCTCGATACGGACGGCTCGGCAAAACACGGCACGGCTTCCAACACGGTCGCCCGCGGCGCAGGCGACTCGGCCGATGAGGGCACGCTGCGCGTGGCCGGCCTTGCGTGGGGCACGTACCGTTTCGTCGAGACAACGCCCGCCGACGGCTACGTGGGCCAAACGGGCGGCACGGCGGTGACGAGCAACGAGTTCACCATCGACCGCACCACGGTTGAGCGGGAGGTGGCGCTCGGCACTGTGGAAAACGCCAGCACCACGCCTCTGACCTTGCGCAAGACGAACATCGACGGCATCGCGACGCTCTCCGGAGCCGTGTTCGCCGTGACGCCCGTCGAGGGTAGTGCGTTCGCGGATGGCTCCACCACCGCGCGCGAGCTTACGACCGGCCCCGACGGCACCGCTGCGCTGCCGGCGGGCCAGCTGGTCGTGGGCGACCAGTATGACATTGCCGAAACAACTGCGCCCTCCGGCTACGAGGTGCGGTCCGGCACGCTGTGCGTGACGGTGCAGGCCGACGGCGCGCTGGCGACGGTGGGCGAGGCGCCCGATGGTTGGTCGCTTGACGGCGCCCAGGCGTCCGTCACGGTGACCGACCAGCTGGTGGAGGCGTTCGTCAAGAAGGTGGACGCCGCCGACAACAAGCCCCTTCCCGGCGCAACGTTCCAGGTGACAGGCTCGTTCGCAGATAGCGCCGAGCCGGTGAAAACGCTTTCGACTAACACCGACGGTCTGGCTGCGGTCACCGGCCTCATCGTGGGCGAAACGTATGCGGTGGCCGAAACGGCCTCGCCCGCCGGTTATTCGCTCATCGCCGGAACGTGCTCGTTCACGGTGGACCCCGACGGCACGCTCAAGATGGGGGCGCACGCGGACGGCTACCAGGTGGCTGGCGACGGCGTGACGCTTACGGCAGCCGACCAGCAGACGCGCCTTGCTCTAGCGAAGGTGGCCGAGGACGGGCAGACCCCGCTTGCCGGCGCGACGTTCCAGGTGACGCCTGCGGACGGCAGCGCCTTCGCCAACGGTTCCACGGATCCTGTCACGATGCAAACCGACTCCGACGGCATGGCCGAGCTTGCGGGCCAGCTGGTGGTCGGCGGCTCGTATAGCATCGTCGAGGTGCGGGCTCCCGCCGGCTACGAACTCATAAAGGGCACGCTGTCCATCGAAGTGGCCGACGACGGCGCTATCCTCGCAAAGGGGCCGGTTCCCAACGGCTACCGCAAAGACGGCGCCAACGCGTTCACGGTGCAGGTCGTCAACGTCCCGGTGGTCGTGGGGCTGCAGAAAGTGAGTTCTGCGGACTACGGAACCCCGCTTGCGGGCGCCGTGTTCGCCGTGGAGGGCGCGTTCGCCGACGGCAGCACTGAACAGCTTCTGACCTCGGACGACCAGGGCCTTGCACGCCTTGAGGCCCTGCTGGTCGCCGGCGAGTCCTACACGGTGGCCGAGGTGGTGCCCGCGCCGGGCTACAAGCTCATCGAAGGCTCGTTCGGCTTCAGGGTGGCTGACGACGGCACCATCGCGGCGCTGCCCGATGCCGAAGAGGTTGCGGACGGGAGTCCCGGATTCCGCATCACCCCTGATGGCAACGTGGCCATCGCCGCCGCCGACGCGCCCATAGAAGCGCGCATCGCCAAGACGGATTCCGAGGGCGAGCCGCTTGCAGGCGCTGCGTTTACGGTGGCCCCCGTCGAGGGCGGTACCTTCGCCGACGGCTCCACGGAACCTGTCGAGGTGGTCACCGGGGCCGACGGCCTGGCGAGCCTTCCCTCCGCGCTGTTGGCGGCGGGTTCGGCGTACGAGGTGGCCGAGGTGCGGGCCCCCGCCGGCTACGAGCTGGCCGGATCGGCCGTGATCACGGTGAGTCCCGACGGCACGTTCTTGCTGGAAGACGCTCAGGACGGAGTTGCGGCCGGGCGCGGGGGCAGCGGTCGGTACGCCGTCTCCGCAGACGCCGACGGCGTTGCGGTCATCCAAGCCGTCGACGAGCCCGTGCAGGCGTCCCTGCTCAAAACGAACACCCTGGGCGCGCCGCTCGAAGGCGCGACGTTCCAGATAACCGGCCTGTTCGTTGGCGAGGACGGTCCGTCTGTCCGCACCTACGAAACAGACGCCCAAGGCAGGATCCTCCTTGTCGGCGAGCTTGCGGCCGGGCGGTCGTACACCGTTGCGGAGACGATCGCGCCGGAAGGCTACCTGCTCATCGAGGGGTCCTACACGTTCTCCGTGCAGGAGGACGGCACGCTCCTTGGCCCCGAGCACGAGGGCTATGCCATCGTGGACGGGGGAGTGACGCTGCAGGCTATCGACCAGAAGATTCCCGAGAGGCTGCCCTCGGTTTCCCAAGACAATCCCACGCCGCCTTCCGCATTCGGCAACGGCGGCTCAACGTTGACCTCTACCGGCGACGGGTCGGCTTCGCTCGCAGCGATCCTTGGCGCGCTCGCTGCCTTTGCGGCGGCCGCGTGCGCTGCGGCGATTCGCGTTCTGCGGAGAAAGCCGCGCTCGAGCGCCGAGAGGTAGCGGGCGGCACATGCTCCGCCGCCCGCGCTCCTTCCATGAGGAGGGCCCCTTCCGGGGTCCTCCTTGTATCGGCGGCAGTCCGCCCCCAGCGGCAGTCCGCTCCCACCGCCAACCGCCGGTTTCGGTTTTGCTCCAACAGCAGTTCGCCAGCAGGCTCTTCCAACTGCCGCCGAGCGGCCCGCGACAGAGCACCGGGTTGCGAGAACCCCAGGCGCCGAGCGTTGGGCGCCGGGCTGCGGGCGCCGGGCCGAGGGGCGCTTGCGGCTGGGCGCAGGGCTGCGGGGTACGGGGCGCTTGGGGTAGGGCGCCGGGTGCCGGGCGCGGAACGCTTGTGGCCGGGCTTCGGGCTGTGGGGCGCCGGGCCGCGGGGCTGCGGGCGCTTGGGGCAGAGCGCCGGGCGCGGAGCATTGGATCCCGGGGTGTCGGGCGCAAGGCGCTGGGCCGCAGGGTGTCGGCCCTCTCTTTTTGCTCGTCCGAAATGCAGGAAAAATTTCCTCAGGTGGTCAAAATTCGGATAAGTCGGGGGTTTTCTCGCAGGCAAACCTCTCGATAAAGAGAAAAAGCCCAGGTCGCGAATTTTCTCGCGCCCAAACTCCCCTTCAAAATCCCCGATTTACCCAGATTTTGACCATCAGAGGAAATTTTCGCGTACTTTTGCGAAGCGAAGCCCGCCGAAACCCGAAGAGCATGCGAAACGCCATCGCTGGCACGGGCTGGTCGTCCGCCGGTTGGCGGGGCCGGACCGCCGCCGGCGGGATCTGCGTCAACGCTGGTCTAACGGCGAATGCAGCCAGCCCGCGTCCAGCTTGCGGTAGGCTCGCGTCCAACCCACAGGCGCAACCAATCTGCAGCAAGCCCGCGTCCAGCTTGCGGGGCGACCAACCCGCGTCCAACCCGCCAGCCCGCCACCGCCCCTCATCGCGCGCCGGCGCGCTCTAATGAAACAGCGGGATCATAAGCCACAGCGCGAACAGCACAATGGCCACGCATGCGGCGAAGCACACGCCGCCCAACAGGCGGGGGATGAGGTTCGTGTCGTTGTCGGCCTCGCCTGTTTCCACGCCCTTCGCCCACAGCCGTATGCCCGACGCGTACAGGGCGCTGATGGCGCAGGCCACGCCCACGGCCACCACCAGCACGGTTGCGAAGCTCATCATCTCTTCCAGTATCATGAAGGCCCCTCCTTACGCAGCCTGCGGCGCAACGGAGGACGCGTTGACTTTGACCTCGCCGCTCTCGTTCACGTTCGCCGAGTTCACAGGGTTGCGGTGCGACAGCCGGACAATGATGAAGGCGGCGAGCACGGCCAGCACGCCCACCGCGATGGTGCCCCACAGGCCGGTCTTCGCCAACGCGCACGCAAGCGCCCCCACAACGCCGGCGGCGGGGAAGGTCACCAGCCATGCGACCAGCATGCGGCCCGCCACGTTCCAGCTGACCTGGCCGCCCTTCTTACCCAGGCCCGACCCGATGATGGAGCCGGAGCACACCTGCGTGGTGGACAGCGCGAAGCCCAGATGCGACGACACGAGGATAGTCGCGGCCGAGCTGGCCTCTGCGGCGAAGCCCTGCGGCGTGCTGATCTCGGTGAGTCCCTTGCCCAGCGTGCGGATGACGCGCCAGCCTCCCATGCAGGTGCCCAGCGCAATGGCGAAGCCGCACACGGCCACCACCCACAGCTCCGGACCGCTGCCCGAGGGCTGCAGGCCGACGGCGATCAGCGTCAGCGTGATGATTCCCATGGTCTTCTGCGCGTCGTTGGTGCCGTGCGAAAGCGCCACCAGGCACGCCGTCACGGTTTGGCCGTGGCGGAAGTCCGTCTCCACCCGACCCTCTCCCATTGCGCGCACAATGCGGAAGATGAGTCGCACCGCGCAGAACGCGGCCAGGCCGGCCACCACCGGCGACACGAGCGCCGGAATGAGCACCTTGGTGAGCACGGCGGCGAAGTTCACGCCCTCCACGCCCGCGCCCACGATGACGGCGCCCACCAAGCCGCCGAACAGCGCATGCGAGGAGCTGGACGGCAAGCCCACCAGCCACGTGAGCAGGTTCCATACGATGGCGCCCACCAAGCCGGCGAAGATGAACTCGGGCCCTATGCTCACTTGGGCCTCGTTGATGATGCCCCCCGATATGGTCTTGGCCACCTCGGTGGAAAGGAACGCCCCCACAAGGTTGAGCGCTCCGGCCGCCAGCACCGCGGTCTTCGGCTTCAGGGCGCCGGTGGCAATGGAGGTTGCCATGGCGTTGGCCGTGTCGTGAAACCCGTTCGTGAAGTCGAAGACGAGCGCGGTGGCTATCACCATGCCCACCACGATGAGAGTTGCGATGTCCATGCTGTCCGACGTGCCTTCCTGCGGTCGCCCGCTCGTGCCTGTACGCGCCAGAAGAGCGACGCCGACTCGCTTGGCCTGTCGAACGCCGCTCTTCCCATTGCATCCCATCCAGTCTAGCAACCGTATGTAAAGCCTGCGTAAAGCCCGTGTAAAACGCTGTTCAAATGGGGAAGGGGCGTCCGGTTTGCCGGAACCGCCCGCATCCGGGCCCAGCGAGATCGGGAAGCCAACCTTCAGAGCCAAGCGACAATAGCCTGTGAAAATAGAAGCCGGAAACGGCCCGCCCGGTATCAAGAAGCGAAGCCTTCGCAGCGGCTTTCACCGCCATTTCCAGCGCTGCGGGGGTTTTGTACGCCATCATGCCTCCTTGTTGAAGATTCGCTCCATCGTCTTTCTCTCTTTGGCAGAAGCCTTCGTTTCCGCTGCAAGACGCTCAAGTCTCCCCCTGTCGAACCCCTTCGTTCGGGCATCGGCAAGCGCGTTTTCCACGAGCGAAGGATCCTCGCCGTCCAAGACGAGGTCCACAAGAGTGCGCTCGATTTTCGTCACGGGCACGCCTTCAACAAAGGACACATCGTCGCGTGATACGTCGCGCACGCCGAACCTGGACTCGGCGTTACGGGAGTTGATGCGCCTCGGAGAGAGGATGCGGTAGGGCGAAAGGTGGAAGTCCCCGATTCCGAGGATGGACGCGGCTGTGCTTCCCGCAACAGCGATGCCGTCCCATGTGCCGGTCCGCATCCGCTCGTGCGTCATCTTCGAAGGATCGGTGAGCTTCCAGAGGGCTGCCAGGTCATCGAGCTGCGATGCTGGCACCCCGGCCATCCGGTACGCTCCATGGACGATGCGCACCAGCCTTCCCGCTTCGCACGCTTTGGCGATCACGTTGCGGGGGATGCCGAGACGCTCGGCCTGAGCGGTGGTGAAAACCCTTTCCGAAGCCGAAAGCTCGCCCATCATGGAGGTGTAGCTGTTTCTAGTCATGTTTCAATTGTATCGAAAAACAATACTTTTGCAACACATTTTAGTTTCTTTGGAGCCGACGGGCCGCAGTCTGAGATAGGCTCTTTGCCAACCTTGCCTGACAATTCGCCAATGCCGGTTCGGATTGGTTTTGTCGCCGTCTTTCCATGCAAGAGTCTTGTTATAGATAGGGTTTTAGAGTTAGAGAGATTAGGGTTTTGGGGTTAAAGAGATGGTCGTCCTGGATGCGTCCAAAGCATCTGCCAACGACGCTGCGGCAATGCGCCCGTGGTCAGAGGTTGCACCGGCAATCCTTCCGCGCGGTTGCGCCGCTACGTGCCCATCTTGGGGTCGCCGTTGATGCGCGCGGGACGGAGCTGGCGGCGGGCGCGAAAGGCGTCGGCCGCCAGCTTTGGTCAAAGGTCAAAGGGCGGTGCCTTTCTCCGGCCGGAAAAAGGTTGCCATGTTGACATGCTCGTGCTCCAGCAGCTTCACCTTCGTGTCGATGCCTCCGCTGAAGCCGGTCAAGTTCCCTTTGGCTCCCATCACCCTATGGCAGGGCACGATGACGCAAAGGGGGTTGTGCCCCACCGCGCCGCCGACCGCTTGGCTCGACACGCGCCGTCCTGTCTGGAGCTCAAGCTGCCGCGCTATCTCGCCGTAGGTGGTCGTGGTTCCGTAGGGGATGGCCTTCAGCTTGTCCCACACGAGGTGCCTGAACTCTGTGCCGTTCGGCTTGAGGGGCAGTTCGCCGATGTCGGGGTTCTCTCCCTTGAAGTACCGGTCAAGCCAGGCTTTCGCCTTCTCGAAGACGGGGAGCTTGTCATTGGCCGCAAGCGGCTCGTCCACGGTATCGCCGAACAGCCTGTCGTTTTCGAACCAACAGCCGATGATGTTCTCGCCGTCGCTTGCCAGCGTCAATTTGCCTATGAGCCCCGTTTCGTATTCCGTGAAAAAGGCCATGGTCTGTCTTTCACCGTCCTACCAGCGGGTTTTCGCTTCAAGTTCGACGATCCTGCCCGCCGTCTCGGCGCCGCAGCGATCTTCGAACCCCTGCATGGCCGAGGCGATGATCGAGGCGCACTCGTCGGCGCCGTAAGCCTCCTCTATGCTGCGCCTGAACGCATGCAGCAGGTGCGCCGCGTGGTAATCGAAGGGCATGGCGGCGCTTCCCTGAAGCTCGGCGTTCTTCGCGGCGATGTCTGAGAAGTCCGTTTCGGTGAAACGAACGCCGGGGAACAGGAACGTGCAGCAATCCGCCCCTTGCGCAAGCGTGCGCAAAACCTCCATGCGCACGCCGAAGGAGCCGGCGAGGGCCGCGTCGAAGTGGGCGCAGAACACGCTTCCGTACCTCAGCAAACCGGCCTTTTTCCAGGCGTCGTACCAGGGGCAGGCGTGGGTGGTGACCTCCACGCCCGAAGGCTTGTCCTCGACCGTCTTCCGGGAGCCCTCCAAAGGAACGGGGACCTCGCTGTAAGACTGATAGGTTTTCGCGTTCAGCGGCATTCCGTCGGACTCGGCCCGGGCCCGCATGCGCGCGGCGCGGCTTTCCGCGTAGGCCCGCGTCGCCTTTGCGAGAAACGCGCCGCTTCCTTCGCGATCAGCCCGCTCGACGGCCGCGCACAGCTCCGCGAACAGGAGGGCGTGCTGTTCGGGGCCAAGCGTTGAAGCGGCTCCCGTGAACCTGAAGCAGTCGTTGGAGTCGCGCGGCGCTTGGGCGCGAGGCCTCATGCCGTAATCGCGCCGCAGGCCCGAAAGGACGGTGATGGAGTAATCCTCGAAGATGCCGTCGCGGCCGGCCTGCTGGCACTGGCGGTGCAGGGCGTGGTTGCGCCACGCCGTCACGGCATCCTCGCTTTCCCACACAGACAGGCTCAAAAGCTTGCCCGGGCTTGCCAGGCTCTCGAAGCGCTCGCTGCGAACGAAGCCTTTCGCGGCGGACAGGCTGTCTTTGAGGCTCGCCGCGCGCGCAAGGTAGTCCTCCTGTCTTCCGTCGGCCACTTTCACCTCGAACAACACGTAAACCATAGCATCGTTTCCTTCCTCATTGGGGCTTCGCACAGGCGGCTCCTTTCGTTTCCTTCCGTTCGGGTGCCGCCTTGTCCTGCAGGTGCTTGAGCAGCAAGCCCAGCGCGGCTCCGGCAAAGGCGACGGCGGCAAGCGCCAGCATGACCGGCACAAGCCCCGCGGCGTCGCCCGCAGATCCCAGCAAAGGCTCCGCCGCGCCGCCCACGCACACCGCCACGCCGTAGGAAAGGCCGGAGGCCATCCCCAAATGGCGGGGCAGATATCCCATGCCAAGCGCCACCGTCGAAGGGTAGAAAAGGTCGAGCGCCACGGCCAGAACCAACGTGATCGCAATCGCAACCGCCACCACGTCGTTGAGGACGAAAGCCACGATGCCCGCGCCCTCAACCGCGCAGCAGGCGATCGCCAGGCGCAGCGCCCCCGTTTTCTCCGCGGTGCGGCCCGACAAAGCCGTGGCCGCCGCGCCCGCTATGGCGAAAGCCGACAGGGCGGCGGAGCCGAGCGCTTCCGTTTGCCCCAGCTCGCCCACCAAAAACAGCGGAATGAACGCCATAAGGCCGTAGGTCAGGACCGAACGCAGCGAGAGCATGCCCATGACCAGCCCGAAAAGGTCCCAACGCTCCCGCGCGCCAGAGCCGCCGCCCGCCTTTTCGGCCGCTACCCCAAGCCTTTTGAAACGCCCGTTGAAGCAAAGGAGGACCACCGAGCAGGCCGCGGCCGGAATCAAGAACACGGCCGTGCCATGCAATCCGAAGGCGGTGAGGAACGTGGCGCACAAGATGGGCCCTACGAAAAACCCGATGTTGCCGCCCACGGCGAAAATGCTCATGCCGTTGCCTTTGCGCGCGCCCGCTGCGAGGTTGGACAGCCGCCCGCCTTCCGGATGGAACATGGCCACGCCGATGCCGCTTGCCGTAGCCGACGCCACCACGTGCCAATAGCTTTGCGCGTAGCCGATGCCGGCCATTCCCAGCCCCGCCAAGAACACGCCGAGCGCCATGAACCAGGGCGAGGGGCGTTTGTCGCCCAGCCATCCGAACAGCGGCTGTATGACCGCCGAGGCGATGTTCGCCGCGAACACGAGCATGGTGGCCTCGAAGTACGTGTACCCGCTGCCCACCACAAGAAACGGCAGGATGGCCGAGAGGGCCCCTTGGTTGATGTCGGAGCAGATATGCCCTGCCATGGTAAGGTAATTGGCCAGCTTGTCGCCGTTTCCGTCAATCGTTGCGCCCTGCTTGGCAATCATCGTTCGCGTTTCTCCCTTCGTGTGCGGCCTCAACGTGAGCTTCTTGAAGCAGCGCGCGCACTCCGCTTTGCTCACGTTGCCCGCTTTGGCGATGTCCTCCAAGCTTATGTCGCGGTTGTAGTTGGCGTCGATGAAGAGGGTGAAGGCTTTCATCCGCTCGTTGGTTGCGCGTTCGGCCTTGGTGGGGATGCGCTGCTCGACGTTGAGGACGTAGACGGACCATGCGGCCAGCAGATGCGCGCAAGCGCGGTAGCGTTCGACCCCGGTTGCCTTCTTGCTTGCGAGCAGGGCCCTTGCGCGGACAAGCTCGTTTAGCACCTCCCGGTGCCAGGGGGCGGCAAGGTCGAAGTGGGCCGTCGATTGCGCGTGGGGGCCCACGAAGGGACTCACGCCGAAAGCCGCCATCTCGCTGCCTTGGAAGAATCCGAGCAGCTTCTCGGGGAAAATGAAGCTCATGTACTCGGTTTTGGCGTCGCTCATGATTCGGTGGGGCACGTTCGAGTTGAAAAACGCCCCGCAGCCTTTCGCGCAATTGAAGTGGCGGCCCGCGCAGTCGATGTTCGCCAAGCCCTTTGACACCACGATGAATTGCAGGTCGCTGTGCCAGTGCATTCTTTTGAACCCCAGTCGAGGCGGGTTGTTCACGCCGTTGCGCACATCGAGCACCAAGAGCGGAAACGCCTCCTCTTGGTTGGGGTTGGGGGCGTGCACGGAAGGGCCTTCCGCGCACGCCCGTTGCATGCCCGCATCGTTTGCGCCCATGCGGACGCACCTCCTTCGTCTCCTTTGTCAGTCGTCTCGGTGATCCTGCCCCCAGTTGCAGAAGGCATCCAGCACAGGCTCGAGCGTGCGACCTCGCTCGGACAGGCTGTACTCAACGCGGGGCGGTATCTCTCCGTAGTCCTTCCTCGAAACGAGCCCATCGGCTTCAAGCTCCTTCAACGCGCGCGTGAGCGAGCGGTTGGTGGCTGTCTCCATGCGGCGTAGGAGCTCGTTGTATCTTGTGGGGCCGTCTAGCTGCAGGCAGTAGAGTATCGGCAGCTTGTACTTGCCTTCCAAGAGCGTCTTCGTGTAGAAGAACCCCGTGTTCCTGATGCCGTCGACTGCGAACCTGCGTTTAGCTTCGGATTCCTTTTCCATAGTTATCGCACTCCCAAAGTAGTGTACAGGTAGTGAAATATCGTACTTGTCCTCATTATCCTCAAATGTTCGAATGATGGCACGGCAATTCGAAGAAAGGAGCGAGGGACGCATGAAAGTGACCATATTGACGGGAAGCCCTCACAGGCGAGGCGCCACTGCGGCTCTTGCAGACAAGGTGCAGGAAGGCGCGCGAGATGCCGGATGCGAGGTGGTGCGCTTCAACGTGGGACAGATGGACATCCGTCCCTGCAGGGGGTGCGATGCGTGCGGATGCGGAGCCAGGCCCTGCGTCATCGAGGACGACATGGCTCGGATCTACGAAGCGCTTGCCACCGCCGACGCGGTGGTGTGGGCGTCGCCCGTTTACTATCACGCCTTTTCCGCGCAGTTGAAATGCGCTATCGACCGCATACACGGCATCGACGATCTCGTTCGCGGTCGGGGCAAGCTTCTCTACACGGTGGTCGTGGGGGCAAGTCCCGCCGATTGGATATTCGACGGCGTAAGGGCGACGGTTGCCACGAGCGCTCGCTATCTCGGTTGGCGCGATTGCGGAGGCCTGTACGCGAACGGCTGCCAGTCTCGCGAGGACCTTGAAGGCAAGGGATGGCTGGATGACGCCTACGATCTGGGGATGTCCATCGCCAAGAGGCAAGCATCAAGCTTGGAGTCCAATTTGTCGAAGGGGCTGTGATGGCGCGCTCATCGCCGGCGGGATTCGCCCTGCGGCTACAGGCGCTGCTGCTGGGAACGGTTATAGGCTTGTATACGTTTTGGGTCTCCTTCTTCACGAGGCACGCCGCTGTGTCGTTTGACGGATCTACTGCGTCCTCTCTATTCGCGCCTGTCGCGATGGTGTGCGCAACGCTGCTTGCTCTTTACCAGCTCCCGTCCGTTGGCGCGGTGCGGCGTCATCGGAGGGCGTTTGTCATGTGCGCGTCATGCTCTCTTTTCGCATGCACTGCCTTTTTCTGGGCGCAGCTCGCGGTGACTTTTTCGCCGCTGCTTTCCTACGGGGCTGTCCTATTGGCCGGCTTTGGAATGTCGGTCTTTGTGCTCTTGTGGGGCGAATCGGTGCTTGCTCTTAAGGCAACCCCTCGTTCGCGCGTTGCGGCATTCGTCGTTGCGTCCCTGGTCACGGGGATGCTTTTGTGTCTTGCGGCATCGTGGGGAAGGCTGGCCGGTTTTTCTATCTGCACCGTCTGCCTCGTGGCCATGTCTGTGTACGCAATTCGCCTTCCCGCAGCGGGAAGCGACGGTCGGGGTCCTTTGACGCGCGGTTCCTCCTCTTTTTCCGCAGGCTTTGTGGTTGCGGTGTTTTTGGTTGGCGCCCTCAGCCAGTTCGTGCGTGCGTCGTTTTTTGTTCCGTGGTCGATCGACTTTACTGCGGATATGGGCATGGCCGCTGCGGCGTTCGTCGTATCGGCGCTGTTTGCCTGCGGCGTCATCCTTTCCCATGTAGTTCATGGAGAGGCGTTGTGGAGCCTTGATTGGACCTTGGTCGCGTTGCTGCTGCTTCTTGCCGTTGCCGTTGCGTCTGGTCGCGAGCCTGTCCCTCAGTCGGAAACGGTCGTGTTCCTTAGCATTGCCCGGCTGGGGTACTTTCTCGTTTTGCTGGCGGTTCCGCTTGCAGCCGGAGGGTCTGCGCGCCCGCATGCAGCGTTGTGCCTTGGGTTTGCGGCGTTCTTTCTCGGCCATAGCGTCGGGGGCTTTTTCGCGGGGGCGGTGCGCGACCTGCACCCCTCGGGCCTCGGCATCGGTCTTGTGCTCGTGGCCTTGTTCTACTGCATCGTGCGCAAGACGGCCCCGCAGGATGCGCCGCAAAGGCAACCGAGCAGCAGCATCGATGTCGCATGGCGCAAGCTGGGCGAAAAACGGGGCCTGACGCCAAGGCAGGTCGAGGTCATGCTGCTGTTGGCGAAAGGTCGCTCCAGCGCGTTCGCCGCCGAGCAGTTGGGAATTGCCGAGAACACGGTAAAAGCTCACGCGGCGAAGGTGTACGAGAAGCTGGATGTGCACCATCGTGACGAGCTCATCACGTTCCTGGAACAAGCAAGCGAAGCGGACGATTCGGCGTTTACCCAGATGAATAGCTAACCCTTTCGTGTAATAGCCTTTTTGGCCTAGTTGGCGCCCCCGCGTTAACCGAAACGTGCGATTGCGTCCGTCTCTCGATGCGGGATACGTTGTCACGGCAACCTGAAGACGGTTTCAGGTGCCGAGAGGCTAAGGAAGGGGAAAGCATGGAAGAGAAGGATGTGCAAGCGGTATCGCGTCGGTCGTTTCTCAAAGGTGGTGCGGCCATAGCGGCTGGACTGACGGCGGCGGCTGGCGTTGCGGGGCTGGGCTGCACGTCGACGACGGCAGCATCGAAAGACGGGGCGCAGGCGTCTTCGACCGAGTGGGACAGGGAAGCTGACGTGCTGATCGTGGGATCTGGCTATTCGGGCATGGCGGCCGCCGTCGAAGCTGCCGAAGCGGGCTTGCGCGTGCTGGTCATCGAGAAGGAAAAGCAGCCGGGCGGCAATTCCATTATGTGCGGAGGCGGCTGCCAGCTGGGGGGAGGGACGCGCTTTCAGCTGGAGAAAGCCCCCGACGTGGAGGATTCGCCAGACATCTTCTTCGACGATTTGTATAAAATGGGCGGCTACCGCGGGGTTCCCGAAATCTTGCGCACGTTTGTCGATCACTGTCAGGACACGGCCGACTTTCTGGAGGGCTTGGGGCTCAACTTCGCAAACGTAACGGCGCAGGAGCTGGGAAAAGAGCGCATGTACAGCGCGGCCCCCGGCAACTATCCTGGCGCAACGGGCATCTCGTTTTGGTATGTCATCAATGAGCGCGCATCCGAACTGGGCGTGGAGACGCTTCTGGAAACCTTTGCCAGCGATCTTGTTATGGACGATGCCGGCAACGTGATCGGGCTTGTCGTGGAGAAGGACGGCAAGACCGTCAACTACAAGGCCAACAACGCGGTTGTTTTGGCGAGCGGTGGCTGGAAGGGGAATCTTGCCCTTCGCCAGGCGTACGATCCGCGCTACGACGAGGATTACATAACCAGCGGCGAGCCCTACGTGAAGACGATGGGCGAGATGCTGCCGGTCGTTGAGCGGGCGGGCGGCATGCTGACGGGCATGTCGTTCATCGGCGCGTACGCGTTGTACTGGGGAACGAGCCACTATCCTTATTGGGAACCGGCCGATATAGAGAGCGTTCCCGACGTGAACAACGGAATCACGATCAAGAGCTGGGAGGACATAGTTGTAGTTGATGGCAACGGAAAGCGTTTCGTCGATGAGCGCACGGTGAAGGCCGACTCCACCAGCTTCCACGATCACGTCCTGAACCTGCCCGATCGTCCGCGCGCTGTCTGGGCGGTGTTCGATTCTGCGGCAGCGGCGGCCAACGGAATTGATGTGAGCGTTTTGGAGACCGTGAAGACGGAGGAAAAACCTCATCTCGACCAGGATTACGTGGCAGTGGGAAGCACTATCGAGGAGATTGCGGAGAAGATGGGCGTGCCCGCGTCCGGTCTTGCCGCCACCGTGGAAAGCTACAACGCCTTCGTGGCGTCCGGCGTGGATGAGGATTTCGCCAAGGAGGGCATGACCGCCCCTGTTGCAGAGGCTCCCTTCTACGCCGTGCGTGCCGGGCTTTTTGCCCACAACACCTTTGGCGGAATTCGCGTGAACGAGCGCTGCCAGGTGGTGAAGGCCGCTTCCGAGCAGGAAAACGCTTTCGTTGACGAGACGACGCTGGCCGTCATCCCCCATTTGTACGCTTCGGGCGAATGTGTCGGAAGTTGGTTTGGAAAATGGCGTGGCGGCGGAAAGATAGGGTTCCATATCACGTTCGGCCGCATCGCCGGCCAGAATGCGGCTGCCGAGCCGAAATTGGCATAGGGCGAACTTGCATGTTCGGGTCGGTCGTCCTGCGGTTGCGGTTCGGCCGACCGTGTTCGCTTTTGCGTTTGCGGAGGAAAGAATTGGCTATGAACAAGATTTGCGAGAAAGCAAGCGTATTCGCCGCGGCTGTAGCCGTGGTCGCGGCGTGCGCGGTGTCGGGCTGTGCGCCCAATGCCTCGAATCCCGCTTCTGACACGGCGCTTGGCGACGGGGCTGGGACTGCGGGCGTTTCGATCGATTGGTCTGTTGAATCCGACTGTGGGACATGTCACGCCAAGGAGGACCTGTCTATGGCCGAAGCGTCTGGGTCCGTAGGCGCCCATGGCGCCTTGGCGTGCACCGATTGCCATGAAGACGAATCGATTCTCGCTGAAGCGCATGCCGATGCGACTGCCGACAAGGCGGCTCAAGTGCGAGGCTTGAGGCAAACCCAGGTAAGCGAAGAGGCGTGTCTGGCGTGTCATGAATCGTGGGAAGCGCTCTCCCAGCAAACATCCGCAAGCGATGCGTTGACGGATGCCGCAGGAAAGGTGGTCAACCCGCATCAGCTTCCTGCGAACAGCGAGCACGAGGGTGTGACCTGCTCGTCGTGCCATGATATGCACAGTGGCAAGGACGCCGAGCAAAGCGCTTCGGAGTACTGCACGACATGCCACCATTCCGGAGTGTACGAGTGCTACACCTGTCACGAGTAGCACGTGTGGTACGGCCTGCGATCTCGCCGCCCAGAACGGATCGAGGTGCCGGCGCATGCCGTTGCGTTAAGCTCGCCTTCGTTGCGATAGGTGCGAAAAGCTTCTAAGCGTTTGCTCAAACTCGGGAGGTGCGTCTACCGGCCCAACGCACCTCCTCCCCTCCTCCAACCGCTCTTTCTTTATGTATACTTTCCGTATGAGCATGCCGGCAAACAATCTTTCTGAAAGATGGGCTTCCCTCATATATTCTTTCGCCTATGGCGTATATTGGGCATGGGGAGGCTTTGCAATGGGGCTTCCCCTGCTTTCGGATAGTCCCAATTTTGGCATCGGGCAATTCGGTGCCCCTTCCTTTTGGCTATTGGCTTTCTCCTCGCTATTGCGATTGGGATTGGCTTGCGTTTTTACAGGAAAACGAACTGCTCGATTTTTCAATACCGGCAAATGCGTTACACTCGCTTGCGCTTTGCTCATGGGCGGATCACTGTGTTTAACCTCATTGGGCGACGAGGGCGCTTTGCACGTTCCGATGACCCTTCTCTCTGCTGCTGCGTGCGGTGGCGGATCTGTGCTGTTTACTTCCAAGTGGATCGAGGGGTTTCCTAGGAAAAAATCTTCCTGCTTTCCTGCTTTGGTGGCGCTCGGTTTTCTTGTGGCTGCTTTTGTCTACTTCGGCTGCTCTTTCTTTCCCCCAACAACGCGCATCGCGACCGTCGCATCGCTGCCCTGCATAGCAGGTCTTCTTGTGCTGTGGGCTGATGGAATGTCTTCCGGAAAGCGCATGGAAGCCTTCTCCGGGGAGGAGCTCGCTTGCGAGGCGGAGATTGAACGCGGTTTCGGAAAACGCTATATGATCTCCCTCGTAATTGGCGTATCGGCGTTCGGATTTGTGGGAACTCTCGTTCCGCTGTCCAAGGGCTTCGCCACTTTATTTGCCGATGCCATCGGAGCCGAAACTGCACGTATGGATTGGCAAAATGCCGGCATGGCTGCGTTCTCGGGCATGTTCCTGCTTTTTGCCGCAGTCTCGGCTGCTCGCGGTCGCAACATCGCAAGCAATTCATTTAGCCGACTTATGCTCGGGGCAACATGTGTGGCGCTCGTGGTCCCTTGCCTATTTCGCGAAATACCCTATTTCGCAACGATTTTCGTTGTAAACGGCAGTATGGTGGTGCTCGAGATCCTTATCGTGTCTTATTCCGCCGTCTATGCCCAGCATGAACGCATACCGGTCTATAGGCCGTTCAATCTTTTCTACGCCCTTTTGGAGGGAATGAGCGTTGTCGGGTGCTTGCTCTGCAGCGTCGCGCTCCCCGTGCTGAGCGAAGGGCTGTCTACCGATATGGTGCTTGTCATTGTTTTGACGTTGGTGCTCGTCGTCCTCTTCCTGCTCATTCCAGCTGAGGCGGCCCTGCAGAAAACGCTCTTCGCAGAAAGGCCTTCTGCGGCTCCTCTGGATCCCTCCATGATGCACAACGTATCTCACAAGCACAACATCGATGCGCTTGCAGAGCACTTAGGGGCCAAATACGACCTTACTCCGCGAGAGCGCGAGATCGCTCTACTTCTCTCACAAGGTCGCAGCCTTCCTTACATACAAGAAAAACTCAGTATCGCCGAGGGGACGGCCCGGACACACGTGGCGCATATTTACCAAAAACTCGGAGTGCATAGTCGGCAAGAGTTCCTTGACCTTGTCGAGCAGTTCTCCGCTCCACTGGAGTATTGCGCGCCGTCCGACAGCGGATCGGTTTTCGAAAAACGAAACTGAACGCTACCCCTTGCCCTGATCCTTCCTCATCCGAATTGTATTATGTTGGCATTTGCTTCGCATAATACAAAGTTTCGGTTGATGAATTTGCCCGATCCTTTCCCCACTATTCCTTTTGTCGGCGCCGAAGGGGCGCTCGATGTTCAGGAAAGGGGAATAAGATGAATGTTTCACGTCGAGATTTCATGAAGAGCGCTGGGCTGTTAGGCGCAGGAGCTGCTGCAGCGTTCGTGGCTGGCTGCTCTCCTGCTGATACCGCCACTTCAAAGTCAGAGTCAATGGATGCGTCGGCTACCGGAAACAGCAATCTTGCAGTATCTGGAGATGATTACAAGGCTGCTCCTGACCCCATCCCGGCAGACCAAATTTCCGAGATTATTGACGCGGATGTGGTAGTGGTGGGGTTGGGCAATGCCGGCACGTTTGCCGCTCTTACAGCTGCTGAGGAGGGGGCGAGAGTTGTTGTGCTGCAGAAAGGCGAGGGGGTGTATTGTAACGGAACTGCATCTTCGTGGCCAAAGTCGACTGTGCTGGATGCGGACGGCCACAACTTCGACGCATGGCAGATAGTCAACGACGTGCAGCGCGGTCTTAATTGCAACCGCGGCGACACCAAGCTTTGGCGTAACTGGGTGCGCTATGGCGAAGAGATTGCGAACTGGTGGATTCCGAAAGCAAACGCCCACGAAGATGTGGGTCCCGTGCTTGGCGAGGTCGCACTGTTTGGACCCAACGCCGCCCAAGCCGATGATGACAACAAGTTCAACGAGTACTACCTTACGGCCCATGTGCCCATGGGCGCCTCTATGAGTGGAAACCAACCCACCCAGATGGTAAACACCGCGCTTCTCGAAGATGCCCTTGCAGACGGCGCTGACATAAATGTTTTGGACAAAACGCCCGCTGTCCAACTGGTAACAAGCGAAAACGGAGCCGTCACGGGCGCCATAGGCCAACGAGAGACGGGAGAATACGTTCGGGTGAACGCAGAGCGTGGCGTAATCCTGTGCACCGGAGGCTACGCGAACAACCCTCAGATGCGTCATGAGTATTGCGAGCATCTGGATGTGATTCCTGCGGCGCAGGCAGAAAAGTACGACACAGGTGACGGCATCTTGATGGGATTGTGGGCTGGCGGTGCCATTCAGCCAGGACCGCACTGCGGTGCCGTGCACTATGATCCCGGCATCGGCGTCCCCAACTACCTGGGCGCGGTGGTTCCGTGGCTGCGTGTGAATGTGGAAGGGGAACGTTTCTGCAATGAGGATATGGGCTATGCCCTCATATCCATGCAAGATATTCAGCAGCCCGAGGCCATCCATTTCCAAGTGTTTGACGACAATTATGCTACGGATATTGACTTCATGGGGCAGGGCACTCAGTTCGGTGTGTGGAAGGATTTTATACCGCAGGCTCTTGAAGCCGGTGATTTGTGCGTTGGAAACACCGTCGAGGAACTGGCCGAATCCATGGGCGTACCCGCCGATGCCCTAAGCGCGACGGTAAATCGGTACAACGAACTTGCCGAAGCAGGTTATGACGAGGATTTTGGCAAGCAGAAGAGCCGATTGAAGCCCATCGTGAAGGCGCCATTTTACGCTTTGAAGCGACGTCCTTCCGTCTTGGCGACGATGAATGGCCTTTTGGTGGACGAGGACTATCGCGTTCTCAACGAGAACCGTGTACCCATCGAGGGCCTGTTTGCGACCGGAAACGATTCCGGAGGAATGTTTGGAGGTATCCAATACCCTATGAATATCCCCGGCATCAGCGTAGGCCGTGCTCTTATGTCAGGCAGAATCGCCGCATGGCGCGCGATGGGAAAGTAGGGAGGCGATCAGGCCCAGGCGCTCTCGGTGCGATGCGACAATCAACCTGGTTGGTTGTCGCATCGCAAAAGCGAGTTGGTTGCGGGGAGGAGGCGGCCAGCCCGTCGGTGATAGGGCAGAGAGATCGGGCCGCAGAAGGCGTGGTGCGTCCTAAGCGACAGCGAGAGCGGTTCGGAACCGCTCTCGCTGTCGCTTGACCTAATAGTTTTTCGGAAGACTTAAGTGGTGGCAAATTTTCTTCGGTGAGCTCTTCCAGCAGTGGGCCATCGTCGCCGAAAGACACTTCCAGGCCATTCTTCTGACATGCCTTTCGGGCACTCTCCGTTAGGCCAGGATTGACGTGGATCCGCCGGCGGGGCTTTGCTCGGCGAGCCGACCTGGCCTATGCCAATCCTGGTTCAACAGAGAGCAGCCAAGGAGATGGCCAACGCCGTGGCCCGGTCGGCAGAGAGGTTGGATGGCGCGGCGAGGTTCGTCGCCATGCTTGAAGACAAGACCGACAACGAGCGGATTGCGCCCGGAGGGCTCGCCGCCGTGCGCGCCGTGGCAGAGACGTGCGCCGGCGAGTTCGACGATGCCTGGAAGGAGGTCTAGATAAAACTAGGACCAGTCCCAGCAGGACCGGCCCTTGCAAAATCCGAAGATTTTGACAGGTGAGATCATTTGGCAGCCTCATAGCGATTTGTCAATGAGCTTGGCCAGGAACCGCAGATAAGATGCGAAGACGTTTTTGGTGATCCATCAGGACAAAAACCACCTCGCTTGAGGCGGTGGAAAACCACGTTGCCAGCATGGTGGATGCAAAAGGCGAGCAAATGTCGGACACTAAAGCGATTTGCTCGAACACGCATGCCTATTTTTGCATGGACGATGACAAGCAGGATCTCCCGGCCCAGCTCTTTGAAGCAATTCGTGTGCTCGGCCGAGAGGATCGAAGGCACGGCGTCGATCCTCACAATGCTCGAGGAGAGGGCGGACGGGGGCGCGTGGTCCCGTCGGAGATAGCCGCCGTGAGATGAGCGCTCGAGAGCTGCGCGGCGGAACTGGATGGAGCCTGGGCAGGTATTAGGCCATGCAAGAGGATCCTCGGGACAGGAGCGTGAAACGCTCTTTATAGACTCATTTCCAGACTAGATAGACTAAGCGATTGGCCCATCCAGTCTGCCTTCCGACCGACTTTGGCTCTCGACAAGTGATTGTGGACTCTCGTCTTCCCGCGCTGTCGAAAGGCTGCCACACGCTTTAACAGCTTCGACACGTTGGCTGCGCCCCATCGCCACAACACGTCGATGAACAGGTGTTTTACCAATCAAAGGCTTTAACAGCTTTAACATCCGCTCTTACTGCTGCGGGATTTCGTAATACTGGTTCGGATCGGTTTTGCTGCTACCCCTCCATGCGAGAATCTGCTTGTTGGCAAGCTTCCTCAGGATCCGGGAGGCGGTCATCCTGGATACGCCCAGAGCGTCCGCCAACGACGCCGAGGTAACGCGCTCGCAATCGGAGGCGAGGAGAAGCGCCTTCTTCTCGTTTGTCGAAAGAGAGAAATACGTCGAGAGGGGAATCCCCGGGCTTTTTCCGTGCGAAATGGACTCTTCTTCCTTGACGTCCAACGGCAGGAAGATCATCGAGCGCTCGGGGTTGGATTCCTCGCTCAGCACCGGTCGTCTGTAGCCTGCGAGCATCCAGTCCTCCACCATGTTGGGAACGCCGCTGCCGGCGCGCTCGCCGATGTTGACCAGGTTGAACATCTTCATCATGGTGCCGTTGCGCGGATCGGAGTTCCCGCCGATGTAGGCATCCTCGATGGGGACGCGGAACCCGCCGGGGTTCGACAGGCGGAACCCGTCCTCCCTCCACAACAGCACCACGCCCCGCCTGCCGTCGTAGTCGGCGTTCACGAGGCAGTTTGCTATGGCCTCCCGGAGCGCGTCGTGCGCGGGTGTCTCGTCGACGCGCCTGCCGTTCCCGTCGAGCCTGAACGGCACCCTGAGTGCCTGCCTCATCTTCTCGTAGGCGCGCTGGAAGAAGTCGAACACGTTGCCCGACCACTCCCCGGCAGTCTGCGACGTGACGCGGTCTTGCCAGCGCGCTTCGGGACTCGTCTCCTGCCGGTAGTCGAGGAAGTAGTGTGGGAACTCGGGCTGAATGCGCCACTCCTCGCCGAACACGAGCAGCCCGGCCTTTGTCGGGTGGATCTCGCCGTCGCAGCCTCTCCCGGCGGCTCCGATGCGGCAGAGGAAGCCCTCGTCGTCGAGCTTCGACCACGCGTTTCGTCCGTGGTGGAGGTCGTAGCTCCTGCGGTACGTGCGCACCGTCTCGCCGCAGAGCGCGTCCATGCCCACGTCGTCGAGCACGGCGGCGTCAAGGGGTTCGTCTGCGGCGTCGCGGTACATGGCGGCCACCTCGTCGGCGCCGCACAGGTAGTCTCCTGAATGATCGCGTCGGTACGTGCCCGTCTTGGGGTTGCCGTTGATGTGCACGGGGCGGAGCTGGCGGCGGGCGCGGGGAACCTCGATGACGACGATCTCCTTGCCGTCGGCCTCCTCGACGCGCGCGTCGTCGTCCGAGAGCACGCAGGGGCTGAGCTTGCCGGGGTTGTGCGCGGTGTTCCAGAAGTCCTCGAGTGTGCGCGACGCGTCGGGCAAGCCGACGACCTTGAGTGACCTGTCCTCGCTCTCCGCTACGCCGAGCAGGATGACTCCGCCGCCCGTGTTCGCGAACGCCGAGATCGACTCCCAGACGCTTTTCGGAACGCCGCCCCTCGCGTCCTTCGCCTCGAGGCGGTTGCTCTCCCGGTACTTCGACAGCTCGCTCAGCTCCATGCGGCTCCTTTCTACCCCTCATATTCTACCAGCGTCCGCCCAGCCCGTCCTTCCTGCGCCCCGGCTTCGCGCCTAATGTCCACGCCGTCCGTCAGGCATCCCTGTTCCGCCCCCGGCGTCCTTTGGTGCACATGGTCGGCCGGGAATCGCGTCGCGCGCAAGGCCCGCGAAAACTTTTCGCGTGCCTTGCGAAAACTCAAACCCTCCGAGTTCCGCTTGTCCCCCCCCCCTTGCGTCCGAGGAGGCCGATGGCGGGAAATGGGTCACGAGGCGAGGCGAAAGGGGCTTTGCCGAACGACGAAGGAGGTCGAAATGAAGGATCTGGAAGAACGCGCGATCAAGGCGACGAACTCTTCCCCGAGCGCCGTCTAAGACTTCCTGGCTCCTCCCAGGAGAGCCTCGACCGTCGGGCCGGGACTCTCCATCGTCTCGAACGTTACTTCATCGCTTTGCGGCTTGGCATCCCCGAAATCGCTTCACGACGCACGAACGAACGTTTAGCGCCCTGTGAGAAACCCACAGGCTCTGCCTGTGGTGCGGTAGATGGTTCCACCAGATCCCGGACATGAGAATTAGGAAAAAGCTCTCCTGTCCTGAGATGTCAGAAGCGATGGTCCGGATCGCAAGTTGACTGAAGGGGCAGAAGAGCGATGAACGAGAAGAGTCTAGCACCTACGGGGTGGGATTGCGTCTACCGTATAGTGTGGATCCCGAAATATCGAAGGAAGGTGCTCCATCAGGAGAGCGGGCGCGAAGTGGGAGGGGTCATCTGGGGGCTTGTGGAGAAGAAGACCGGCTGCGAGATCGTGGAAGGCGGCGTATGCATCGACCGCGTGCGCGTCTGCTTGAGGATTCCGCCCAAGTGCGCCGTCTCGGACGTGATGGGGTGCTTGAAAGGGAAGAGCGCGCTTGCGCTATGCGACCGCCATCCCGAATGGAGGAGCCGCATAGGCAGGGACCGCACGTTCTGGGCGAGGGGCTACTATGTGAGCACCGTCGGCCTGAACGAGGCGGCGGTCAGGAAATACATCGCCGATCAAGAAGACGGCAGCAGGTTCGAGCGGTAAAGGTGCGACCAACCCCTTGCAGGGGTGGCCGGTAAAAGGCGCGCTGGACCATCGCGGCTTTAGCCGCAAGCCGGCATTCTCGACCCTTCCAGGGTCGCCCGTCCAAGCCACCGGCTATGCCGGTGGTCATGACTGCATAACGTTTATGACAGGTGCGTGAAGTGATATTCGATCAAGTGCCGCCCGCCGCGAATCTTGCCGGAAAACTCCTGGCCGCGCCCCCTGTCGAGCAAATCCTTGACCGATGCGGCAGCGGACCTTGCCCTATGCAAATCGACGAGAGCAAGACGCAGCGCCCCAAGCGGCGGATCCGCAAGTTGGTCACAAAATGCGCCTTGTGGCACTCCGGACGGCCGATCCGGCGCGCCGGCGGGCCGCGCGATTTCCGCGACCTGGGATTTCTCCGGGCGCGGAGGGGGCGGAGGGCGGAAAATCGGGTCCGCGCGTGCCACAGGGCGCATTTTGTGACCAACTTGCGGTCGCCCCCCTGCCCCCCCGCCGCCGAGCCGCCTCCGGCAGGGTCCGTGTCAACGCTGGTCTAGCAGAGAGGCGGGCGACCCCCCGCCGAGCCGTCTCCGGCGCGGGTCCGCGCCGGCGGGGCTTTGCTCGGCGAGCCGACCTGGCCTATGCCAATCCTGGCTCAGCGGAGAGCAACCAAGGAGACGGCCGACGCCGTGGCCCGGTCGGCGGAGAGGCTGGATGGCGCGGCGAGGCTCGTCGCCATGCTGGAAGACAAGGCCGACAACGAGCGAATCGCGCCCGGAGGGCTCGCCGCCGTGCGCGCCGTGGCAGAGACGCGCGCCGGCGAACTCGACGACGCCTGGAAGGAGGTCTAGATGGCCCTTGCAAAACCCGAAGGTTTTGACATGTGAAATCGCACCGGCAGTCTCATAGCGATTTGTCAATGAGCTTGGCCAGGAACCGCAGATAAGACACGAAGACGTTTTTGGTCGCCATGCCTTCCGCTCGCCAGGCGCAAGGAGTTCGCCAAAGAGGCTAGGCTTTCTGTGGAATGCAGAGAGGATAATCGGCAGTCCATCCTGTTGAACATCACCAGTGTCTCAAGCAGCTGCTAAATCCTTTTGTTGCGCATTGCAAAAACTACGCTGCCGAAAAGTCCGTGGACGCGACAAGGGCAGCGCGACGGATGCAACGCGACAAGGGCAAGCGCATGCTCTTCATGCAAAGCATGCCTGAAGATATATCGGCGGGTGTGCGCGCTCTGCGTTGTTGGGGATGCTCGGCCGGTTGCGGACTCGCCGTGCATCACTGCTAAGCCTTCTGCGGAAGCGGAAGCCTGACCTCGAAAGACGATCCCTTGCCGGGGGCGCTGGCAACTTCGATGACGCCGCCATGCAACTCTGCGATGCGCTTGCAGAGCGCAAGTCCAAGTCCGCTTCCCTCTTCGGCATGCGAGGTGTCTCCTTGGTAAAAGCGGTCGAAGAGATGCTCGCGCGTGGCGGCGTCCATGCCCGGCCCCTCGTCGGAAACCCAGCAGGCCATGTAGCCGGCGGACGCGGGCGTTTGCCCTCCCTCGTCTGCGCGTCCGCCATAAAGGGCGACGCTCACCTGGCTGTTCTCCGGTGAGAACTTCACGGCGTTGTCAAGCAGGTTCGTCCACAGTTGCATCAGGTAGTCGCCGTTGCCGCGCACTCGGCACTCGTCAAGCGAAAGCGCCAGATAGATTCCCTTCGCAGCCGCCTTCGGCTCCACAATGGCGGCTGCCCGCCGCACCGTCTCGGCCACGTCCACGTCCTCCACGTCGGGAAGGATGGCCGCAGCCTCCATTTTCGACAGCAGAAGGATGCGCTCGGAAAGCCCTGACAGCCGGTTCGCCTCATCCACGATGATCCGCAGGTACTCGGCGCGTTCCTCGGGCGAGAGGTCGTCTTCCTGCAGCAGCTGCGCGAAGCCCGAGAGCGAGCTTACGGGCGTGCGGAACTCGTGGGAGAAGTCGCTGATGAATCCAGCGCGCATCATCTCGGTTCCCCCCAGCTCCTCAGCTGCCGTGTTGAAAGCGCGCGCGAACTCGTCTACTTCGCGCAGGTGCCAGGCACCCCGTTCGGGCATGCGCACGTCGAAATCGCCGCAGGCGAGCTGCTCCATAGCGGCGGTCATTTGGCGCAGCGGCTCTCCGAGCGTGCGGTAGAGGCATGTCGCCAGGATGATGGCGAGCGCCGCCGATCCGAAGAGGATGAACGCGACCACCGTCTGGGGGCTCGTCAGGCGATCGAGGCTCGTGACGCTTCCTTGGACAAGGAGCGACCCTGCCACTCCCATGACCGTGCAGAACGCCACGATCACCGCGGCGATGAAGGCGGCGAGGGTGGCTGTGATGGCGACCGTGCGGCCCTTCGACCATTTTGGCGCTTCGGCCGGCATCGTCCTGCTCATTGTCCGTCTCCCGCAATCGCGCGGTACCCGATGCCGCGCACGGTTTCTATCTTGAAGTCGCCCCATCCGGAGAAGCGCGTTCTCAGGCGGTTCACGTGCACGTTCACCGTGCTCTCAGCGCTCTTGGTGTCCCAGCCCCATATCTCGTCGAGCAGTTGCATGCGCGTGAAAGCGTGCCCTGGGTGCGACAGCAGCTTGTAGAGCAGCTGGAACTCCTTGGGGGGAAGTGTGATGCTTTCGCTGCCACGCTCCACCGAGAGGTTGTTGGGATCCAGCACGGCGGCGCCTACGGCAAGCCGCCCTCCCTCCGTCGCGCCCGAGCGGCGGAGGAGCGCCGCCACTCGCAGCACCAGCTCGCCCATGTCGGCGGGCTTGACCAGGTAGTCGTCGGCACCTGCCAGGAATCCCTCGCGCAGCGCTTCCTGCCCTTGCTTGGCCGTGAGTATCAGGATAGGCGTGTCCCAGCTGGCATCGCGCAGCATTTTCGTCAGCTGCACGCCGTCCATGCACGGCATCATCACGTCGGTCACGATAAGGTCGACATGGTTTTTGTCCAGCGCATCGAGCGCCTCCTGCCCGTCGCGGACCGACAGCGGGTCGTGCCCCGCCCGGCGCAGGACCGCGCATATGAGCTTGTTGGCGTTGGTATCGTCTTCGGCCACCAGTATCTTTGCCATGGCTTCGGCCTTCCCCTTCCCCGCCTTTTTGAAATCCAGGATAGTGAACCATGCAAGCGTAAACAAATGATAAACGAGCGTGGTGGGGGCGGCGGGGCTGCCGGACCGAATCCCGGGCTTTGCATCGAAGGTGAACGAGCTTGTTTATCCAAAGTTAACTTTCCGTTTATGCGAACCGTCCATCATTGGCTCCGTCAACCAAACACGCCGAATTGCGGCAGAGGGAGGAGCGTTGCATGTATTGCTCGAACTGTGGAAACGAGATTTTGAGAGGCGCGAATGCTTGTGCGGCATGCGGCGCCATGGTGGCGGGGAAGGGCGTCTGTGCGGGTGCGCCATCCGAGGACGTCGCCCGCCTCTCGGCGCAGGCCGCGCCTCGCCCGCCCCGCTGCGATTCGTATGAGTACGCACGAACAACCGTGAAGAGCGACCTTGCAACCGTGGCATGCGACTGCTACGAGAGCCTGGGCTTCGAGCTGACGGGTGCCAAGGAGTCGCCTGCGAGCGGCACCACGGCGCTGGCGTTTCGCCGCAGCCGCAAGGTGCGCGGCAAGGCTCAGCTCTCGAAGCTGCAACGCACCATGGACGACCTGATCAAATCCATTGCCTCCATGGAGGCTGAGAAGACGCGCAAGGCGGGCTATCGGGCCATCGCGCTCGGCACGCTGTCGGCGTTGATCCTTGGCGTGGGCATGTGCTGCACCATGGTGTGGACGCATCTGATGGTGCCTGGCATTGTGGTGGGAGTCGTCGGCATCGGCGGATGCGCGTTCGCGCTCCACAGCTATCGCAAGACCGTGGCCGCCGAGACCGTGCGCATCAATCCGCGTATCGAGAGCGCTTACGATCAGCTGGCCACCGCTTGCGAAGAGGCCCAGGCCGTCTTGCGCGAGCCGAACGAGAGCGAGGGGCTTTGAGATGCGGCAAGAGAGAACCGTCGAAGACCGCGCTGCGGGAGGCGCCGTGAAGGCGCTTGTCCTCAACAAGGCCATCGACCGCATGGCGACGGATCCCATTCGCAATTTTTCTCATGCGCTCGGCATAGTTGACGCTCCCGATCACAAGGAAGCGCTCGCGGGCTGCAGGCGATTCTCCGAAAGGGGCAACGAACATGACGGCGTTACTGATGAGATTCAACGAGAAGTCCCGGAAAGTGCGCGAGTACACTGCGGGCGAGGAGGTTGTCAACTCCCTCACTCACGCCTTCGGCGCCGCGATGGCCGCTCTTGGCCTGGTCCTGCTCATTGCGGGCAGCTACACGCCCTATTGCCTTTGCGTGCTTGATTCTTCGACGGGAATCCCCCTTCTCGCGGCAATCTGGGCGGTGGCGGCTCTTGGGTCGTTGGCCGAGGCGTTCTGGACGTTCAGGCCGCGCTGGGTTTCGGCGGTGATTTACCTTGCCATGGGATGGTGCGTTGTCGCGTTCATGCCGGCGCTGCATAGGTCCATGGAGCCTGCGGGTTTCTGGCTGTTTGTGGCCTGCGGCCTTTTCTACACCGTTGGAGCTGTTTTTTACGTGCTCAAGGACGTGCGCTACATGCATTCTGTTTTCCATCTTTTCGTCATGGTCGGATCGCTGCTTCACTTCCTTTCCGTTTATCTGTATGCGGTCTGATGCATCGCGAGAGCATGCGCGTTTCGCTGCGCTGCTCCGAAGCAATTTTCGCGTCGGATCCCGCATGGCTGAACAAAAGGCGCGAGCCTCGTTTGCCAACCTTTCGTCTGTGCTCCGGCGACGGTGCTTGCATGTGGCAACTCGATGGATAGAAGGTTCTTATGCGAAGCGATGACCCCCGCAGGCAATCCCGGCTGATGGTTGTTCGCCGGTTGTTCAAGACTTTGTTCGTAGTGCCCGCGCCAGTGGCGGCGCTCTGCCCATTTGCCATAGCGGTGCTTATGGCCTGGGTGTTCCTGTCCGACAATCGGCACGGCCCGCTTGCCTATGCGGTCTATATCGCCTCGGCATGGTGCCTGGCGGCGCTGGTTGTGGCGGCCGTGCGCGGACGCCCTGCTCGCTTCGTAAACGGCTTGCTCCATCGCAACGAAAGGATCGCCCACATCGTGGATGATGGAAGCCGTCGTTGCGCCCTGGGCAACGCCGTGTCTCTTGTCGTTGATGCGGCGTGGGCTGCGGGCAACCTCGCTTATGGCGCACGGGCGGCGTCGTGGTGGTTCGTCACGTTGGGCGTGTACTACCTGCTGCTGCTCCTTATGCGGGCTGCCCTTCTGCACGACCTTCGCTGCGGCGACGATGCTCGCACGGCTGCGGCGACGCGCTTCTGTGGCGTTCTCATCGGGGCGCTTGCGCTCGTGGTGTCGGGCTTCGTCACGCTTGTCTCGCATAGCCAGGGCGGCTTCGCGTACCCGGGCATCGTCATCTACGCGGTGGCGGCCTATACGTTTTTCTCTCTTGGCGTTTCCATCGCGGGGATCGTCTCCAGCCGTCGTTGCGGGCGGCAGTCCATGTTTGCCGTGTCGGGAGTGAACCTGTCGGGCGCGCTCGTGTCTATCTTGACGCTGGAGATGGCGATGATGTCGCTGTTCGGCGCACGCGAGGACCCCTTGTTAGTTCTTCTCGCAAACGCGCTCACAGGAGCAGGGGTGGCCGTAGGCAACATCGCCGTTGGCGTCGCGCTGGTGAGGAAATCGTTTCGTCTTGAGGCGGCGAAGGCGAAAGGGGAGGCGGCGTAGTCTTCCGCCGGCAAGCTTCAGCCTCAAGACGGAGCGAGGGCGGGTTCTGTCGGTAGCCGCGATGCCCTTCGACTCTTTCAAGATGCAGGGGCTGGATATATGTGCTGGCCGGGTGTTTTTCCCGCCGCATTGGAGGCGGGAGGTTGGGATTTTCCTGCGGTCGCGAGCGGCCGGGGCCCCTTTGCGTCCGAGCGGAATGCGGAGACTCGTTGACAGAAGCGAGCGTGGCGCATGCCCGCGCCCCTTCGCCTTGCGGCCCGCGTCTTGCATCCGGCATCCGGCTCGCCAACGCCGAGAACATCGGGTTGAATTGCAAAGCTATCCGAACACCGGGATGGCGAAGGCTGTTTTCCCAGTCAGCCGAACGGGTCGGAACTGCCGAGCGACCGCGCCGCCTGGGCCTTTGGGCTGGGAGGGAGGGCGCCCGGGGGCGTTCGGATGGGTCTGAGGGCACGGCTCCGCCATGCCCGCCCGAGCTGCTCCCAGACTCATCCGAACG
>NZ_CBDTNW010000034.1:0-19534 GCF_965361815.1 Rubneribacter sp. | reverse complement strand
GGAGCTTCTGCGCATGTCGGTGGCCTCGGCGGGCAACGACCACCGCCTGGGCGCGAACGAGGCGCCGCCGGCCATCATCTCCATGTTCCTGGGCGACGAGCTGGGTGCGGTGGTGGACGCGCTCGTGGACGACCACGAGTACACGTGCGTGGAGAAAGTGTCCATGGACCTGGGCGTTCCCGAGTTGCCGAGCTTCCTCAAGGACACGACGGACCGCAACCGCACCTCGCCGTTCGCGTTCACGGGCAACAAGTTCGAGTTCCGCATGCCCGGCTCGGCGGTGAACCTGTCGGATTGCAACACCATCCTCAACACGGCCATGGCCAAGAGCCTGAAAGACTTCGCCGACGCTCTGGAAGGCGTGCCGGAGGGCGAGTTCGAGGCGGCCGCCGTCGCGTACGTCAAGCGGACGCTCAAGGCGCATGCGCGCATCATCTTCAACGGCGACGGCTACTCCGACGAATGGCAAAAGGAGGCCGCCCGCCGGGGGCTTGCCAACCACCGCACCACGGCCGACGCGCTGCCGTGCTTCGTGGAGCGCAAGAGCATCGAGCTTCTGGGACAGTTCGGCGTCATGTCCGAGGCGGAGGTGCGCAGCCGCTACGAGGTGAAGCTGGAGAAATACACCAAGCTGCTCAACATCGAGGCGCGCACCATGAAGCGCATGGTGCGCCGTGCGTTTCTGCCCGCCATCAACGCCTACGCCGCCGAGTTGGCGCAGGGAGTGGCGGCCATCAAGGCCGCCTGCGTCGGTGCGGAGACCACCCAGCAGGAGAAGCTGCTGCACACGCTGCTAGCGGGCGTGCGCGAGATAGACGACCAGCTGCAAAAGCTCGATACGATGCACCATGCGGCTCGCGACATCGCCGACGAGCAAAAGAAGGCGAACTACTACGCGCACGAGATCATCCCGGTCATGGACGATTTGCGCGCGGCCGTGGACGCCATGGAGATCCTCGTGGATCGCGATCACTGGCCGGTGCCCACGTACAACGACCTGCTGTTCTACGTGTAGCGGACAAGGCGGGGGCGCCAGGGTTCTGCGGTTTGGCGGGAGGCGGGCGCTTCCGGTGTCGTCAACGGTAAGGGATCCGGAAGTTTCGAATCCATTACCGTTGCGCTGCGTTCGGTCCGCGTGGAGGCCGGAAGATGTCGGAAAGCGCCGAAAACCCAGCGAGAAAGCGCGCGGATTGCGCGTAACGCCCGCTCCAACACGGCCGCGTGCTGCGCGCTCACGCCTCGGGGGCGCCTTTCGCCTCGCGGTCGCCTTGGTTGAGCAGCACCACGCCGCCCACAATGAGCGCAATGCCCACGCAGGTGGTCCAGCTGAAGGGATCGCCCCACGCCACGATGCCGATGGCGGCGGTCAGCACGGTGCCGATGCCGCCCCACACTCCGTACACCACGCCGAGCGGCAAGTGCTTGAGCGTGAAGGTGAGCATGCCGAACGACACGACGTACGCGACAACGGTCAGGACAGCGAACAGCGGCACCGTGAACCCTTCCGACAGCTTCATCATGGTGGTGCCGAACACCTCGAATGCAATGGAGACGCCCAGTTGGACGAACGGGTGGATACGGTCCATGGTCACACCCCCAGCTTCAGCAGGACCACGCCGGCGATGACGGCGATTATCCCGACGATCTTCTTTGCGTTGAACGGCTCCTTCCAAAACAGCGCGCCAACGACGGCGGTGAGCGCAATGCCCAGTCCGGTCCAAGCTGCGTACGTGAACCCGAGCGGCAGTTGCTCGAGCGTTTGAGCAATGAGGTAGAACGCGGCAAGATACCCTGCCGCCACGCCGATGAGGGGCGCCTTTTTCTCGAAGCCGTGGGATAGCTTCATCATGGAGTCGCCGAACACCTCGCACACTACGGCGACGGCGAGCATCAAATAGGGCGCCATGCAGATCACCTCCGTTGATTGCGGGCGTGCGGCCCGGCTGTTCGACGGCTTCCGAATATCTTGACTGCGCTGTGGTATCCTAAACTATCCTCTAAGGGGAGAGTCAAACAGAATCGCGGGGTTGTGGAGGAACGTTGTGCGCGGTGACTTGCTGTCGATAGGAGAGGTGTCGCACTTGAAGGGCGTTGGGGTGAAGGCGCTGCGCTACTACGAGCGCATCGGCGTGCTTCGTCCCGCGTACGTGAACCCGGAGACGGGTTATCGGTACTACGCCATGCGGCAGATGAACGAGCTGGACGTTGTCGTGTTCTGCGTCCAGCTGGGAGTTCCCCTCAAGGAGCTGGCCGGCTACCTGTCCGACGACGGTGTCATGAACACCGCGGCCCTGCTCGATCATGCCCGCGAGCTTGCCCAAGAGCGATTGCGCTCGACGCGCGCCCTCATCATGGAGCTGGAGGGATGCCGATCAGAGATCGCCGCCCAAGAGCATTGCCGCGCTCAGCGACCGCTGTACGAGCGCAACCTGGGCGGACGGTTGTTTTTCGGAGTTCCTTGGAGGACGGCCGGATTCGACGTGAAGCGCTACGCGAAAACGATGACCGAGCTGTACGGCAAAGTCAAAAGCTGCGGTTTGGTGCCGCTGTTCCTGCAGGGGATGGCTCGCTTTCCCAGCGCGGACCCTCAAGGGCCCAAGAGCGAAGGCGGCGGGCGAGGCAGCGGCTCGGACACGACGGCTGACGGGCGCGGCGGCTCAAGCGCGCTGGCCGGCGGGGGCGGTTGCCCGGACGCACTGGCCGGCGGGGGCGGCGGGCGTTGGTTCGCCGTGCTCGAGGCGGCGCCCCTTCCCGGCGAGGAGGAGCGCATCGCGTCGGCTTGCGTCAACGAAGTGCGTGCGATCACGCTCCCCGACCGGACGTACTGCGGCCAGCGTGTTGAGCGAGATGCTTTGGATCGCTGCTTTCGCGAGGCGTTCCGGCTTGCCGACGGGCATACGGCAGACGGCATCGTGCTTGCGATGGAAGTGTGGGATGCCGAGTTGCGCTCGGACAACGCCGTGATCGAGGTGCTGCGGGGATAGGAGCTTTGGAGGCGGCGCCGATGCTTTTCGCCACCGACGGCGAAAGGCGTCGCGGGAGGCTCGCCGCCGGCCCTCGGCCCAGACGCGACGGGCTTTCCGCGAGATCGCCGAAAACGCCCCTTGGGGTTTCGGTCTTTCCCTTCTGTCGCTTTCGTCGAAAAAACGGCAGTTCGCCGGAAACCCTTATGCGCTTTAGTCGATTGGAGTACAATAAGCGGGCGAATAGGACGGGAAACCGCACGTCAGAGGCCAGCGAGAAGGGACAACCAATGGCAGATATCACCGAAGTCGACTACATCTGGAAAAACGGGGAGCTCATCCCCTGGGCAGACGCCACCACGCACATTCTGTCCCACTCGCTGCACTACGGCTCCGGCGTGTTCGAGGGCATCCGCTGCTACCAGAACCCGGAGACGAAGAAAAGCTACGTGTTCCGCCTGCGTGACCACATGGAGCGCTTGCACCGCAGCTGCAAGATCGCCTGCATCGACCTGCCTTACACGGCAGACGAGTTGTGCGAAGCCACGCTCGAGGTCATTCGCGCGAACAAGCTTCCGTCGTGCTACATCCGCCCCATCGTGTACCGCGGCTACGGCGTGATGGGCGTGGACCCCACCGGCGCTCCCACCGACGTGGCCATCGCCTGCTGGCCGTGGGACACCTATCTGGGCGGCGACGCGCTGGAAAACGGTGTGTCCGTGGGCGTGTCGTCGTGGCGTCAGCGCTCCAACAACGCCATCCCGCCTGCGGTGAAGGCCACGGCGTCCTACATGAACTCCATTCTGGCGAAGCTCGAGGCCAAGGAGCATGGCTACGCCGAGGCCATCATGCTGAACGAGAACGGCCTGGTGTGCGAGGGCACGGGCGAGAACTTGTTCGTCGTGCGCGACGGCATTCTGTCCACGCCTCCGCTCTCCGACGGCCTGCTTGAGGGCATCACGCGCGACTCGGTGCTGTGCCTGGCCGATGACCTGGAGATCCCCGCCATCGAGGAAAGCCTCACGCGCGCCGACCTCTACATTGCCGACGAGGTGTTCATGACCGGCTCGGCCGCCGAGCTCACGCCCATCGGCAGCGTGGACGGCCGCGTGATCGGCAAGCCCGGCCCAGTCACACGTGCTTTGCAAGAGCGCTTCTTCGACGTGGCGTACGGCAAGGTGGACGAATACGCCGAGTGGCTGGCGGAGGTGTAGGGTTCCGTCGGCTTATCAGCCGCCGGACCCTCCCGACGCTGCGGGCCGCCGAGGCGCCCGGCCTTGCCGCTCCAAGCGCTCGTCGCGTTAGGGGTTCCGCCGGCCTGCCGGCCAGCGGAACCAGCCGACGCTGCGGGCCGCCGAGGCGCCCGGCCTTGTCGCTCCAAGCGCTCGTCGCGTACCACGGTACGCGTCCTCGCGCTTTCACGGCAATTCCGGGCACCTCGGCGGCCCTCACTGACTTACTACGCCAACCTGGGCGTCCTTATGTTCGCGCTGCGCGCGAATCGTCAACCTGGGGGTGCTCTCGTGCTTCGCGCGAATCGCGTGCGGCTGGTCGAGCGCCCACCAAACCTACCAGTTCAATCAAGTACCCCCTCCCGACAAGCAAAGGAGCATTTGTGGATCGCATCCTCACCTACGACAGCACGTTGCGCGACGGAGAGCAGTGCGAGGGCATCACGTTGTCGCTGGAGGACAAGCTGCGCATCGTGGAGCGGCTTGACGCGTTCGGCATCGACTTCATAGAGGGGGGATTCCCCGCGTCAAACCCCAAGGACATCGCGTTTTTCCAGCGCGTGCAAACGCTGCCGCTCAAACATGCCCGCATTGCGGCGTTCGGCTCCACGTGCAAGAAGGGCGTGGCGGCCGAGGAGGATCAAGGGCTTGCGGACCTTGTGGCCAGCGGGGCGCCGGTGGCCACCATCGTAGGCAAGACGTGGGATGCGCAGGTCACGCGCGCGCTTCTGACCACGCTTGACGAAAACTTGCGCATGATTGCCGATTCCGTGGCCTTTTTGAAGGCGCAGGGCCTGACCGTGGTGTTCGACGCCGAGCATTTTTTCGACGGCTACAAGGCGAACCCGGACTATGCGCTTGCCTGCGTGCGCGCGGCCAGCGAGGCCGGCGCGGACTCCATCGACCTGTGCGAAACGAACGGCGGCGCGCTGCCTCACGAGGTGGGCGAGATCACGGCCGCCGTGGCTGCGGCGTTGCCGGGGCAGCAGCTGGGCATCCACTGCCACAACGACTCGGGGTGCGCCGTGGCCAACACGCTGGCCGCTGTGCGCGCGGGGGCTGCGCAGGTGCAGGGCACGGTGAACGGCTTCGGCGAGCGCGTGGGCAACACCGATCTGCTCACCGTCATCGCCGACCTCGAGCTGAAGATGGGGCGCACCACGGTCGGGCCGCAGAACCTGCGCGAGCTTACGAGCGTGTCCCAGTTCGTGGCCGAGGCGTGCAACGTGTCGGTGCCCGCCCACCATCCCTACGCGGGCGCGTCGGCGTTCGCCCACAAAGGCGGCTTGCATGCCAGCGCCATCGCGCGCTTTCCCGAAGCCTACGAGCACACGCCGCCCGAAAGCGTGGGCAACACGCAGCGCATGTTGGTGAGCGAGCTTGCTGGCAAGGCGTCGCTTGTGGCAAAGGCGCGCGGTTTGGGTATAGACCTGGGCGCGCATGCCGACAAGACCCAGGCCATCCTCGACGACATCAAGCGCCGCGAAGCGGCCGGCTACTCCTACGAGACGGCCGACGGCTCGCTTGCGCTGCTGCTCCAGCGCCATCTGGGCGCGTACCGGCCGCACTTCACGCTGGAGAGCTTCCGCGTCATCGTGGACGACCGCGAGGACACGGGCGCGCTTGCCAAGGACGCTATGAGCGAGGCCACCATCAAGATCCACGTGGGCGGCGAGCGCTTCGTGGCCACGGGCGAGGGCGCGGGTCCGGTCGGTGCGCTCGACAACGCGCTGCGCATGGCCATCACCGCGTTTTATCCCCAGGTGGCGGACATGGAGCTGGTGGACTACAAGGTGCGCATCCTTGACGAGAACGTGGGCACCGATGCCATCACGCGCGTCGTCATCACCACGCGCGATAGGCATGGCAGCTGGGGCACCGTGGGCGTGTCCGAGAACATCATCGAGGCATCGTGGAACGCGCTGGTGGATTCCATCGAGTACGGGCTCATGAGGATTGGAGGGGGCCGATGAGCGAACTGCGGACGCCCGAGGTCGAGGACCTGCTGCAGGTATTCGCCACGCTTGACGACAAGGACGTGATCTTCTCGCTGCTGGAGGACCTGTTCACCATCCGCGAGATCAAGGAGACGTCGCAGCGGCTTGCCGTGGCGCGCCAGCTGGACGCCGGCAAGTCGTACGCGGCCATCGAGGAGGCTACGGGCGCCTCAGCCACCACTATCGCCCGCGTTTCGAAGTGCCTCTCTTACGGCACCGGCGGCTACAACGCCGCTTTGAACGCGCTCGACGACGCAAAGAGATAGGGCGGGTGCCGGATGCGACGCCCGCTTTCATGCGTGCCGCGGCGCGCCAAATGCGGCCATGAGGGGGTTCGCGCCGCTTCGTCGTTTCGTTCGAATCTGCGGGATCTTTGCCAAAAAATACCTTTCCCACCTGGCCCTACGAACAGGACGTGAAGATGGGCGGCGCTGTGTCGAAGCGTGGTATAGTGATGCGAAACCGTTGATTGACGCGGGCGCCCTTCGTTTCCGCAAAGGGAGGCGGACAGGCGGAGCGGGCGCCGCGCGTTGCAAGGAGGTTTTCGCATGACGAATTCCGCGCGCGGCATTGATCGCCGCACGTTTGTCGCGGGCGCTGCGGTCGTGGGCGCAGCCGCCCTGCTTCGCCCGGTTCGCGCTTGGGCCGAGCCCACGTCTGCCGAGAAGTTCGCCGAAGCTGATGCGGTCAGGGGTCGGATCACCTCCATGCAGGAGGAGCTTGCCCGCGCAGCCGAGGACTACTACAAGGCCCTCGACGAGCACGAGGCGGCCGTGCAGGCCGTCAAGGACGCCCAGCAGCGTATAGACGAAGCGAACGCGCAGCTTTCCAACCTTCAGGACAAGCTGGGAAAACGTGCGCGCAGCATGTACCGCAGCGGGCAGGCCACCTTCATCGACCTCATTTTGGGATCAACATCGTTCGACGAGCTGGTGACGAACTGGGACCTGCTGAACGACCTCAACGAGGACGACGCCGCGATGATCCAGCAGACGAAGGATCTGCGCGCGCAGATAGAAGCCGACAAGGTGGTCCTGGAGGAGCAGGAGCGCATCGCGGCCGACCGGGAGGACGAGGCGGCGCGCATCAAGGCCCAAGCCGAGGAGACCATCGTCACTTTGGAGGCGACGCTCGAACAACTGGATGCCGAGGCGCAGGAGCTTTTGGCCAAAGAGCAGGAGGAGCAGCGCGCGGCGGAGGCCGCTGCGGCAGCTGCCCAGGTCAGGCGGACGTACGCCTACAGCAGCGGGTCGGCGGCCGCGGCCATTCCCTCGCAGGGCTCGGTGGTGGACTACGCGCTCTCGCGCATCGGCTGCCCCTATGTGTGGGGCGCGGCGGGGCCTGACGCCTTCGATTGCTCGGGGCTGGTGCGCTGGGCGTATCTGCAGGTGGGGATGTCGGTTCCCCATCAGACGGAGGCGCTGTACTACGCGGCTTCCGCGCGGCTTCCCGTGTCGGAGGCCCAGCCGGGCGACGTGCTGTGGATCAGCTACGGCGACGGCTACAACGGCCATGTGGGCATCGCCTGCAACGCCGGCGGCACGCATTACGTGCACGCGCCCACCTTTGGCGCCTACGTGCGCGACACCGACCCGCTCAGCTGGGCCGGGTTCACCCACGCTTTGCGGTTCTCGTAAGGAGGAGTTATGACCACGCTGTTCGTGAACGCCTGCATGCGAGGCGAGGAATCCCGCACGCTCGCCTTGTGCCGCGAGTACCTTGCGGGCAAACAGGACGTCGTCGAGGTGGACTTGGCGAAGCTGCGGCTCGCCCCGTTCGACGCGGAGATGGTGGCGCATCGGACGGAAAAGCAGCTCGCGGGCGAGTGGGACGACCCCGTGTTCGCGCTGTCGCGGCAGTTTGCCCAGGCGGACGACATCGTGGTGGGCGCGCCGTACTGGGATCTGTCGTTCCCGGCCGCGCTCAAGATATACCTCGAGCACGTGAGCGTGTGCGAGTCCACCTTCCACTACACCGAAGACGCCCGATGCGAGGGCCTGTGCCGCGCGCAGCGCCTCACCTACATCACCACGTGCGGCGGACGCGTGGAGGGGGCCAACTTCGGCTACGAGTATTTGTGCGGCATCGCGAAGATGTTCGGCATCCCTCAGACGCGTTTCGTGGCGGCCGAGGATCTGGACGTGGTGGGCGTTGACGTGGAGGCCCAGATGGACAAAGCGCGCGCCCAGTTGGCGGCGCTGCGGGCAGCGGAGGGGGAGCGGCGATGAAGCGTTTGCTGGTGGTGGTGGACTTCCAGAAGGATTTCGTGGACGGGGCCTTGGGGTTTGCCGGAGCGGAAGCGCTGGAGGGGCCCATCGCGGACAAGATAGCCGCCTACCGCGAGCGTGGCGACGAGGTGGTGTTCACTCTGGACACGCACGAGCGCGGCTACCTGGAAACGCAGGAGGGCCGCTTGCTGCCGGTCGAGCATTGCATGCGCGGCACGGACGGGCATGCCCTGTACGGGACGGTCGCGGACGCCGTGCGCGCGTCGGACGAGGTGTTCGACAAGCCTGCGTTCGGGTCGGCGGGCCTGTTCGACTGGCTGCGCACGGCCCAGCGCGCCGCCGACGAGCTGGGCGCGCGTCCGTTCGAGAGCATAGAGCTGGTGGGCCTGGTGTCCAACATCTGCGTGATCTCCAATGCCGTGCTGGCCAAGACGGCTTGCCCGGAGGTGCCTATCATCGTGGATGCCGCCTGCACGGCCTCGTTCGACGGCGCGCTCAACGAGAAGGCGCTCGACGTGATGGAGGGCCTGCAGATGCAGGTGGTCAACCGCTGATGGCGGCCGAGCACGCAAACGAGCCGGGCGGGCGCTGATGGCAGCCGGGCAGGCGAGCGGGCCGCGTCAAGCGCACCGGTCGGGCCAGCCGCGTCAAGCGCGCCGGCCGCAAGAGTCGCACCGTCCGCGTTGGTTCGTGGCGGCAAGCTGGGCGCTCGTGGCTGCGTGGGCGTGCTTCATCTTTTACGCGTCGTCGAACACCGGCGCCGACCTCAACGAGGGGACGGGCCTGTTCTCCCTGGTCTATCAGGCGCTCAAGGACGCTCAGGCGCAGATTTTGGGACCCGATGCCGACGCGATCAACTCCATCGCGCACTTCTGCGAGTACGCGCTGTTCGGCGCGCTGTGGACCAACGCCCTGCGCTGCCATCTGCCGCTTTCGCGTGCTGTTCTGGTGGCTATTGCCTGCGCCAGCCTCTACGGCGTCACCGACGAGCTGCATCAGCTGTTCGTTCCCGACCGCGCCTGCGACCCTGTGGATTGGCTGGTGGACACCGCCGGCGCTGCTTTGGGCGCCCTCTTAGCTAGCCACATCCTCCGCCGCCGCATGCAGCAAATCACCTCTTCAAATCTATTCTTGAGTGTGTCAATAATTGTATAGTCAATGGATAAATAATTATCATTTTAATTATTAATTTTTGTCAGGTGCTCGTTGATAAGGTATCTGACAGAGAGCAACAGTGCTTACGTCCCGCATGGTATAGTAAGAATTGGGTTGCTTGAACAGTGCTTGAAAGGTTGAGAAGGGGGCGTGTGGGAGTGAGGCAGAAGGATATACAGGCTGATTCCATGCGTCGACTGGAGGCTATGAAACGGGCGCTCAGCTATCGAGAGGAATACTATGCCGCCAAAGAGTGGGAGCATAGCATTCCGTATAAAAAGGTATCTCAGGAAGATCATGAAGCGACACTAGCCTATCAAATTGAAAAAGACCGCCAGTTACTTGAAGATGCTCTTGCCGAACGGTTTATATTAAAAACGGTGCATCGTAATCATTGAATTATTGATGAGGCCTATCATATTTCGGTTAATACCCTTGAAAACGTGCAATTGAGAGATGCGCTCTACCCCTAAAAACGTGCAATTGAGGGGTGTGCTCTACTCGTAAAAACGTGTAGTTTCGGAGTTTTGTCCTCATGAAAGCGCGTAACCCGGCTACGTTGACTTTACCGTCGGCGGGCGAAGGCTTCGAGGATGAGTTGGGCACGGGTGCCGATGGGGGTTGTGTTTTCGGCGAGGAAGCGGGGGACGTCGTCGATAGGCAGCAGGAAGGGTTCGATGAGTTCGTTGGGTTCCGGTTGTGCGTCAGCTACGTGTTCCACCTGGGCGAATACGACGTGCACCGTCTCGTCGGTGAGGCCGGTTGACGAGTAGCCCGCCTGCGGCAGCGGTTCAAGTGTTGGCGCGCCTTCAAGGTCGGCTTCCGCACGCAGGGCGTAGCCTGTTTCCTCGCGCAGTTCGCGGTTCACGCAAGAGGCGAGGCTTTCGTCCGGCTCTTTAAGCCCAGCAGGAAACGCGATGCACCAGCTGTTGAGCGGGTAACGAAATTCGCGGATGAGCAGCAATTTTCCGTCGACAGTCTGCGGCACAATGCACACAGCGTCGGCGGTGGGTTGTTCGCCACGCGCGTTGCCCTCGAGCTCGGTGCGGTAGGCGTCGATGCTCTTGCGCGAGGCGCTTTCGTATGTGTGGGTTGAGCCGTCGGGCATGGTGTAGGTGAGGAGGTACTTCTTGATCCACCCGTCGGACACCTGGCGGATGTCGGCAAGTTGGGGCGTGGCGATTGCGGGTGCGGCGGTTGCGGGTGCGGCGGGCGCAGATGCGGCGGTTTTGGGCGAAGCGGTTTCGGACATGAGGGCTCCTATTCTTGGGTTTGGTGCAAGCGCGATGCAAGCGTTCCACGTTGCAGTTGTGGGCGCAACGCGAATCTGATGCGCTGCGGATGCGGATACGGGTGCGGGCGAAATGCGACCGAATGTTTCACGTGAAACATTTGTTTGCCGCACGAGCGCTAGAAGTCGAACACTTTGCCGACGTCGGCCGCTATGCAGAGGTTTGCTTGCCGGTCGCGCGGGGTGGGGGTGCGGTTCACGATGACCAGGTGGCGGCCCTGGAACAAGTCGATGAGCCCGGCGGCGGGATAGACGGCAAGCGACGTGCCCGCAATCACCAGCAGGTCGGCCTGGGCGATGGCGGCGGTGGCCGCGTTGAGCGTGCGTTCGTCGAGCGGTTCCTCGTACAGCACGACGTCAGGCTTCACGATAGCGCCGCACGCGGGGCAGCGCGGCACTCCGTCGGCAGCCTTGGCGCGCAGCTCGAGCAGTCTCTCCACCGGATAGGGCGCGCCGCAGCCCATGCAGAAGTTGCGCAGCACGCTGCCGTGCAGCTCAAGCACGTTTCGGCTGCCGGCCTTCTGATGCAGGCCGTCGATGTTCTGGGTGATCACGGCGCTGAGCGTGCCAGCTTGTTCGAGTTCGGCAAGCTTGCGATGCGCGCGGTTCGGTTGCGCCTCAAGCGCGATCATACGGTCGCAGTAGAAGTCGAAAAACGCGTCCGGGTGCGCGTCGAAGAAGCTGCGCGACACCATCTGCTCGGGCGGGTAGGGGTACTTCTGCGCGTAGAGGCCGTTGGCGCTGCGGAAATCCGGGATGCCGCTTTCGGTGGAAACGCCCGCGCCGCCGAAGAACACCATGCCGCCGCGCGGTGCGTCGGCCACCCATTTGTGGAACGTCCAGATCATGCGTGCTGTCGTGTCGTCCATGCGCGCCCCCCGTCCGTCTTTCTGCCTGCTCCCTGCCGGTTTGCCTGTTGCGTGCACCATCATACTCCAAAGGCGCGTGCAGAGGGGAGTGCCGCCGCGCGTTTCCTCAGATCGGACGCGGGTTTGCGCCAGCCCGCGCACGAAAAACGCAAGGAACAAATGTTTCACGTGAAACATCGGGCGGGTGGGGAGGTGGGCGTGGCGAAGGGAGATGGTTGGTGCGGCCGCGCATTGGCACAATGGGGAACAAATGTTTCACGTGAAACATTGAGCGAAGGGAGCAGGTGGGAGGGGTGGGTGGGGGATGGGGTGCGGCGAGGGGGGATCGAGCGGCGTCGCCATGCGTCGGCAAAACGATGAACAAATGTTTCACGTGAAACATTCGGCCGCAAAGCAGGAGCAGCCGAGGGAAGGGGTTGCGAAGCGGGAGCTGCCGAAGGAATGGGTTGTGAGGCGGGAGCAGCCGAGGGGAGGGGTTGCGTAACGGGATTTCGTGAGGATAGGTTGCGAGTGCGCGCTCGGTGCCGGGCGGGCTTTCGCAGAGGTCGTGCGCGTGGCCGCGCATGGGGACGCGCCGGGGGGCTTGCGCATAGGGGGGCTGCGAAAGCTGCGCGTGGGTGGGCCATATGCGGAGGATGCGCGCGGATGGCGCTGCGATCTGCGGCAGAACGTGCGAAAGCGGCCGATCGGCCGCTTTCGCACTGAGAGGAGGGGAGTAAATGGAGGGGGGTTAGCCCTCGATGGAGATGGTTTTCTTCTCTTCGAGCTTGGGCTGCTCCTGCTTCTTCGGCACGGCGATCCTCAGCACGCCGTCCTCGAACTTCGCGCGGATGTCGTCTTCCTCGATGTCGTCGCCCACGTAGAACGTGCGGCTGCACTTCCCGCTGAAGCGCTCCTTGCGGACGTAGGTGCCCTTCTCGTCCTTGTCCTCGGTCTCGCTCTGCGTCTGCGCGGCGATAGTGAGGTAGCCGTCCTTGAGTTCGGCCTGCACATCGTCCTTTTTGAAGCCGGGCAGGTCGATGGTCAGCTCAAAGCCTGCGTCCGTCTCCTTGATGTCGGTGCGCATAAGCGTGGGCGACATCTTCTGGGCCGGCGCGGACGCCATGTCGAAGAACGCGTCGAACGGGTCGCTCATCAGCTCGCTCAGCAGGTTGCGGCTTCTGCGCATAGGTACCATCATGGCCATAGCAATCATCTCCTAATCGTGCGTGGGACTGAAAAAATCTTAGTCTCACTCTGTGCGGTTTTCTCTGTACATGCCTGTTATAAATCGTTGTGTTAGCACTGTCAAGTTGAGAGTGCTAAAAGTTACGGTTTCGTCAATTACGGCATGTGGACGATCATACGCTGTCGATCCGCGCGCGCAGCGCCGCTGTGGCAACGGGGGCCGAGCCGGCATGCGCCTGGCACATGCTCGTTACGGAAGCCTGCAGCTGATGCGCGCGACGAGTTTTCCGGTTCATGATCGCTTACGGCGCCCCAAAACCGCCAAGACGGATGCGAGTTGCCCGGAGAAAGCGCGAAGGCGCACCATGGAGGCCGAGGGTCGCCATTCGTCTTGAAGGACGGTGCGCTTTGCAGCGGGCGACGTTGAGCGCAAAGGCGCTCTGCCGCTGCGGCATCTGCGGATAGCCTATACTGTACGAGTTCGGGCGGCGCACGGGCGCACGCGGCGCAGGACGCGGGAAGGACGCGGGAAGGACGCGGGAAGGACGCACATGACCATCATCGGCATCATATCCGACACGCACGGACGGCTTTCCGACGAGGCACTTGCCGCTTTGGCCGACGTTGACCGCATCATCCATGCGGGCGACATCGGCGGACCCGACGTGCTGTGCGCGCTCGAAGCGCTTGCGCCAACGACAGCCGTGCTCGGCAACAACGACTTCGACGAATACGGCAGCCGCGTGGGGCGCTTCGCGCATCCGGTTATCGACGGCGTGCGCTTTCTGGTGGCGCACTACCCGCGCGACGTGCGGATAGGGTTCAACGGGTGCGCGGGCCTGGCGGCGGGCGATCCCATTCCGCAGGTGTGCGTGCACGGACACACGCACGTGCCCGAGCTGCTGACGGGCGTCGAGGCTCGGCCTGCGGACTACGTCCTGTGCCCCGGTGCGGCGTTTCGCCCGCGTGGAGGTTTTCCGCGCTGCATCGCCCGCATGGAGGTGGAGGCCGGCCGCGTGCTGGGTGTGCGCGTGACCTCGCTTGATGGCGCTGTGCTCATGAGCGCGGGGGAGTAGGCGCCTGTGGCGAAGAGCGATCTGGGATCGATTCTGCGGCAGGAGGGCGTGCGCCGCGTCGTTCGCGCGGCGGCGAAGTCGCTGGGGAAGAAAGGTCCGGGAGGCCGCGTGGCGGCCGTGCTTGCGATTGCGGTGCTGGCCGCAGTTGCGTGGGCCGGCTCGCAGGCGGCGACGTCGGGGGAAGGGGAGCTTTCAGGGGCGAATGCCGTCATCGGTGCAAAAGCGCAGTCTTCGCCGGCCTCGGAGGGTTCTTTCGTTGTGTCGGACGCGGCTCGTGCGGCGGCTGCCGAGGACGCGGCCCGCAGCACGGCCGAGCAGGCGGCCCGCCTTGACCCTGCGACGTTCGACCAGGTGACCGTGCGCCACGTGGTGGACGGCGACACGCTGGCGGTGACCATGCCGGATGGCGAGCATGTTTCGGTGCGCCTGATAGGCATCGACACGCCTGAAAGCGTGGCGCCGCAGGAAGAGCGCAACTGCGAGGAGGGCGTGCTGGCGTCCGACCACATGAAGAGCCTGGTGACAGAGGGGGACACGCTGTGGTTGCAGTACGACACCAGCCGCACCGACCGCTACGACCGCCCGCTCGCGTACGTGTGGCGAGCTCTTCCCGCACATGCCCAGGAGGCCGACGACCCGGCCTTCATCGCGCGCAACATGCTGAACGCCGTCCAGGTGATCGACGGCTACGGCCAGGCGAAAACCTATCGGCCCGACACCTACCACGACGGCCTGTTCGCCCAGTGGGGCGCCGAGGCCCTTGCCGAAGGCCGCGGTGTGACGCACAAGTGGGCGTAGGGCGGAGCTGGCGCGCTGGCTCGGCGTGGATTGCGGCGAACCAGGGCAGACGCTCGCTCGGTTGGAGGGCGCTCGGCCCGAGATCCGGTGAACGCGAGCTTGTGCCGACAATGATTCAACAGGGAGATGGGCGGCTGCCAGGAATTCACCAGATTGCTGTCGGGCCGCTGCCGGAACGACGGCGGCCCGGGAAAGGCCAAGGCTTCTGCCGCCGCGCTCAAATGCGGCTACCGTGTCGCCTATGAGCTGCATTTGATCCGTCGTGCGAACAGGAGCTTCTCCGAATATTGGGGTAAAAGGGTTTTTCTGATGGGGTATGGCAGCCTCGCCTCGCTTCGCAACGATGCGTTCGGCCTACGCTTGGGTTCTTCGAACTCCTTGATTCCTTTCAAAAATGGATACGACGCTTGCATTGTGAAGCTGCCCAAACACCCGAGGCGTGGATGGTCTTGGTCATTCATCCGCTCGCATATGGTCTGCTGCATGCGTCTCTATCGTGGTAGACTTAAACTCTCATTACGAGGCTGCTTGCTATAGAGGTTATGAGGAGGGCAAGGTGAACGAGTCGGACGCGCGCCTTAAACTCATTGATCCAGCGCTTAAAAAGAACTGGGATCCTGCAAAACAGATTTTCACTGAGTATTACTTCACTGACGGTGAAATTGTTGTGCGTGGTCGTCTTACTACGCGCAAAAAGCCCAAAAAAGCGGACTACCTTCTCATGTATGCACCTGAACTCCCACTTGCCATTGTTGAGGCCAAGGGTACCGAGAAATCGATGCATGCTGGCCTTCAGCAGGCTATGGAATATGCCGAGGCTCTTGATGTTCCCTTCGCCTACAGCACAAACGGCAAGGGATTCGTGGAGCATGACTTCATCACGGGCAAAGAATGCACGTTTTCCATGGATGAGTTTCCTGCGCCCGAAGAGCTATGGGCACGCTATCGCAAAGGCAAGGCTTTGGAAGGCGAATATCCTGAGCTTGTTATGTCCGCCCCCTATTACAAAGAGTATGGTGGAAATTCTCCACGTTACTACCAACGTATTGCAGTCAATCGAACGCTTGAAGCTATCGCCCGGGGCAAAGATCGTATCTTACTTGTTATGGCTACAGGGACGGGCAAGACCTACACCGCGTTCCAGATAGTCCACCGCCTTCGTGAGATTGGCATTGCTGGACGTATTCTCTATCTTGCTGACCGCAACGTCCTCGTTGATCAGACTATTGCAGGGGACTTCAAGCCACTCGAGAAAGTTACGACTAAAGTGTCAGGTCGTAAACTCGATTCTGCCTATCAGGTTTACTTCTCTCTCTATCAACAGCTTGTGGGCGAGAATGGTGAAGAAATCTTCCGTGAGTTCAATCGTGAGTTTTTCGATCTTATTATCGTAGACGAATGCCATCGTGGGAGTGCCGCTAAGGACTCCACCTGGCGCAAGATCCTTTCATATTTCAATGAGGCTATCCAAATTGGGATGACGGCCACACCTAAGGAAACCAAGGATGTTTCCAATATCGACTATTTTGGTGAGCCTGTGTACACCTACTCACTCAAGCAAGGAATAGAGGACGGATTCCTTGCACCCTATAAAGTCGTGCGTGTGAAAACCAATGTGGATGTTTACGGCTGGCGCCCTCAGAGCGGAACCGTTGATGACAATGGCAAAGAAGTTGCCGATCGTGTTTACGAAAAACAGGACTTCGATAGGGAACTTGTCATCAGGGAACGCACTGAGGAGGTGGCACGGAAAATTACTCAGTTTCTCAAGGAAACTGATCGTTACGCTAAAACAATTGTATTCTGTGTCGATGTCCCCCATGCTCATCGTATGAGGCAGGCTCTTGTAAACGAGAACGCTGATATCATGGCCGAACATCCCACGTATGTCATGAACATTACTGGCGACGATGGTGAAGGTAAAGCGCAGCTTGATAATTTCATGGATCCTGACGAAAAATATCCTGCCATCGTCACCACGTCAAAGTTGCTCACCACGGGTGTCAACTGCAAAACCTGTAAGGTTATTGTGCTTGACAATCTCTTTGGCGAGCAAGGTATGACAGAGTTTAAGCAAATTATCGGGCGCGGTACGCGCATTTACGAAGCGTATAATAAACTTTACTTCACCATTCTCGACTTCCGGGATGCTTCGCGCCTTTTTGCCGATCCCTCTTTCGATGGCGAGCCTGTACAAATCTACGAACCAGCACCCAATGGTCCCATGGAGCCTGATCCTGACGAACCCGACTCACCGCCCGACGTTACGCCGATACCCAATCCTCCTCAGTGGCCGGATGACCCGACCGATCCGGATGATCCTGCGACAAAACGCGTGAAATACTATGTTCATGGTGTAGAGGTTCACATAGTGTCGGAGCGTGTTGAATACTATTCAAGCACAGGCGAACTCGTTACCGAGAGTCTCAAAGATTACACGCGTAAGAATATTTTGAGTGAGTATGACACGCTCGATCATTTTCTTGTTGCCTGGAAGGCTGAAGATCGCAAGCAAACCATCATTGATGAGTTGGAGGAGCGAGGTGTATTCCTTGAAGAATTGCGGCGAGAATCCGGTCAAGATCAGATGAGTGATTTCGATCTCATTTGCCATATTGCTTATGACCAAAAGCCGCTTACTCGTTCAGAACGAGCAAATAATGTCAAGAAAAAAGGCTACCTCTATGAGTACGCCGGTGTTGCCCGTGAGGTACTCGAGACACTGCTCGACAAGTACGCCAGTACGAATATTGTTGATCTCGACGACACACGCGTTCTCAAGCTCGCCGAGTTTCGTCGCTTCGGTAATCCCATGAAGATAGTTGAGGCTTTCGGCGGCAAGCAGGAGTATCTTCGTGCTGCGAAAGCTCTCGAAGATGCTCTTTATGTTGCATAAAGGAGAGAAATACGCATGGCGCTCGGAAATTTGGTCAAAACGTTGCAGAATATTATGCGTAAAGATGCCGGAATAAACGGTGATGCTCAGCGCATCGAGCAGATGACCTGGCTCTTCTTCCTTAAAATCTACGATGCCAAGGAGAGGGAATGGGAATTTGATAACGATGAGTATGTTTCTGTTGTTCCCGAGCGCCTGCGCTGGCGCAACTGGGCACACGACAATAAAGATGGTAAAGCTCTGACGGGCGACGACTTGTTGAATTTTGTGGACAATAACCAAGATGGCCTTTTTAAGAGCTTGCGTGAACTTGAAATTACACCGAATGCTCCACTCTCTCAGATTGTTCTCAAAGCGGCTTTTGTCGACGCTAACAACTATATGAAAGATGGCGTTTTGTTGCGTCAGGTAGTGAATACTATTGACGAGGCGGTTGACTTTACGGAGTACAAAGAGCGTCATGCTTTCGGTGAAATCTATGAGACAATTCTGAAAGATCTTCAGTCGGCTGGCAACGCGGGCGAGTTCTACACACCCCGCTCTGTCACTGACTTCATGGCCGAGATGCTGAACCCTCAGCTTGGCGAGTCTGTGGCGGATTTTGCCTGCGGGACAGGCGGTTTTCTCACGAGTGCCCTCAAACTTCTCGATGCTCAGATCAAAACTCCGGCCGATCGCGAGCTTTACTCAAAATCCGTTTACGGTATAGAGAAAAAGCAATTACCCTATTTGCTTTGTGTCACTAACATGCTGCTTCACGACATTGATAATCCCCGTCTATTCCACGCTAACTCTCTTGAGCATGACGTGCGCGACTGGAAACACAAAGCCGACGGACAATTCGACGTCGTTCTTATGAATCCACCCTATGGGGGTTCTGAGCTTGCGAGCATTCAAAGCAATTTTCCGACAGCGTTGCGTTCGTCTGAAACAGCCGACCTTTTCCTTGCGCTTATTCTCTATCGGCTCAAGCGCGGTGGTCGCGCAGCGGTCATTATTCCGGATGGCTTCCTCTTCGGCTCCGATAGCGCCAAGATCGAGATCAAGCGTCGCTTAGTGGAGGATATGAATCTCCACACAGTTGTGCGTATGCCACAGAGCGTTTTCGCGCCCTACACTTCTATTACGACAAATATTCTGTTCTTTGAGAACAGAGGTAAGTCGGAAGGCGTATGGTTCTATCGCATGGATATGCCGCAAGGCTACAAACATTTTTCTAAGACCAAGCCTATTCGTGGTGAACATTTTGATTCCGTACGCGCATGGTGGACCAATCGTGTGGAGGTTATTGAGAACGGCAATCCGAAGGTGAAGTTCTACACCTCTGAGGAACTGAGAGACAACGGGTACAACCTCGATCTTTGTGGGTATCCGCATGAGGAGGAAGAAGTGCTGCCTCCGGATGAACTCATTCGCAACTACCGTACTGAGCGAGCAAGGCTTGATGCGGAAATTGATGCTAAGCTCACACAGATCTGCGAGATTCTGGGGATTGAAGGGTAAGGCTGACGCGAACAGGTTGCTGCGATGTCATCGCAGCAATTCGGAACGGATGAATTGTGCAGGCGATGTCTGCACAATGCCAATAGGTGATTTTGCCAACAGCGTTGACAAAATCTTGCGGGTGGATTTTGTCAACGATATTGAGGAAAACTGACAGCAGGGAAGCATCTATGACCGAAGAAGGAAAAGCCTTGGACAAGGCGAATATTCTGGGCGAGACGGACAAACTTGCAGGGCAGGTGGGTGCCGAGCTGGTTGGCGGCGAATTCTATGCGCATATTAGGGGCATCCTCGAACAGGCTCGTCAGCGGGTCTACAAGACGGCCAACACCCAGATGTTGCATGTCTACTGTAAAATA